>JAHDCM010000121.1 GCA_020629895.1 Bacteroidota bacterium | reverse complement strand
TATCTCTTACCTATTCGGCTGCATCGCCTCCTGTTTTATCAGGCTCTGCTTCCGAAATTTTGAGTGGATACTCGGCTCTTACGACACTTTTATGTGCATCAGGCAACTTATCAAAGGTACGCCCAAAGTAACGTTCAGAGTACTCATTTCTCAGTTCATTATAAGCTGCACGCAATTCGTTCTGTACAGTGATATAGGTTTCATATCTTGTACCGCGGTGGTTTTTGAGAGAAACAACAGCTTTTTTCGGGTTGAGCGAATAATTAGGATCGGCTCCATAATTCCCGACATGTTTTTTGGTTAGCTCTCGTAACTCTCTTACTTCTAAAGGTTCCCCTTTCACTAATAATTGATCTTGTGAATTGATCAAGATGTTTAAGATATTTCGCTTATTCACATCTGTTGGAGGGGGCGGTTCGTTACTTTCATCCAAAGGAGGAAGGTTAACAGGTAGTCCCTTATCAATATCCATTGTAGTAGTTACAAGGAAGAAGATCAATAATAGGAAAGCGATATCTGCCATTGAGCTGGCGTTTATCTCGGGTAGTTTCCGTCTTTTAGCCATACGACATTACTTTACTAAGTTAAACAATTCAAGCAATACCCATGAAACAAATGCCAGTGCGATAAGAATGGCAGTCATTAAAAATCCGGCGTTGATAAACTTCATCACGGATGAAGTAACATTAAAATTACTGGCTACTTTAGTAAGTGTATCAGGAATGGTTCCGTCGGCAAATACAAAGTAAATCACTGCGGCTAAACCTAATAAGAGTAAAGCAGGTAAAATTCTTTTTATAGTACCTCCTGGACTGTATGCTAAGTCGGCAAATAGATAAATAACAAGGAATAATAGGATTAAAGCAGCAAGAATCATAACCATAAATCCTGCTCCATCAATTCCCCAACAGGCAAGGTAAGCACATAGCTTACTCCCATCACATCCTCCCTCTAATAGTTTATCTACGCAACTAGGTTCCAGTTTCATTAATAAATTAAGCATATTTATAGCTAATTATTGAATTAGAAAATAGAAATATAAGTTGGATAAAACTACTATTAACGGCGTCCTACCTTATACTTATTAATTAAGTCTACTAAAGAGATGGAAGCATCTTCCATATTATTAACGATGCTATCTACTTTAGCCAAAATATAGTTGTAGAAAATCTGCAAAATGATCGCTACGATCAGTCCGAATACCGTTGTTAAAAGTGCCACTTTAATACCACTCGCTACAATTGCAGGAGAAATATCACCCGCTTTAGCAATATCATCAAAGGCACCAATCATACCGATTACTGTACCCATAAACCCAAGCATCGGTGCTAGAGCAATAAATAGGGCAATCCAAACTAAGCCACGATTCAAGCGACCCATCTGTACAGAACCATAAGAAACGATAGATCGTTCTACGACATCAATTCCTTCATTAGCTCTATCCAAGCCTTGATAGAATACACTTGCAACAGGGCCACGCGTAGATCGGGCAACCTCTTTTGCACGGTCTAAATCACCGTCTTGAAGTGCATTTTCTACATTACGTAATAGCTTGTTTGTGTTGGTAGTTGCTAGATTTAGCGAAATAATACGCTCTACACAAACGGCCAGTCCCAAAATTAAACACAACAATACAATCCCCATAAATCGCCAGTCTCCTTCAATAAATTGTTTCTTCAGGATTTCGCGAATTTTTTCAGGCTCCTTGGTTGTCTCTTCTGGTTCTGGTGGTGGCGCAATAGGCTCAGGCTCTGCCGCAGCAGCAGCGGCTGTCGTATCAGCATCAGCAGTATCCGCAGAATCGGCTACTGCTTCTGTTGTAGCAGCATTGTCAGCATCATCTTGAGCATAACTAATGTTGTTATTTAAAGTAACAACCAGCCCAAGTGCCAGCAGAAGCGTAAAAAGTTTCTTCATTTTTACTCTTTTTATGATTAGGTAATTAACTAGTTTCTATCTGTTGTAATAATTTTAGGAAGCAGAATTTGGTTTATCTCTATATTTCCCCCCAAAATAATAAATAAATCCTAATAATGAAGCACATCTGTACAATTTTAAGTATCCAAATTCATTAGACGAATAGAATAATCTAATCTATCAAATACACTCATTTTACAATGAAAATAAATGAGCCTATTTGTAAGATTATTTATCTATATCTACATAATAGACATAGATAATAAAAATGTACAGAAGAGTGAGAAAAGAAAAGTGAGGTATATATAAACAATTTCCTAACAGGGTAATACTATAAGTATCAATATCTTTGACACAAAACGTGCGGAGAGAGAGGGATTCGAACCCTCGGTACCCTTTTGGGGCACACACGCTTTCCAGGCGTGCACCTTCAGCCACTCGGTCACCTCTCCAAAACTTGGCACTCCTAAGTTAAAGATATTATCTACGTTTCCCAATAATCTGTAGAAATATTTATTTCAAATGGGCTTTTCTAATTTTTAGGGGCAACTATCTCAAGGTTAGAAATTAATTATATCTTAATGAAACAAAAATTGAAAAAAACACTTAATAATCAAAATCCAATTGCCATCTCAGTGTCATAATATCATTTTATTTATAAAAGCTTGGTGATTGGCTTGTAAAGGATGGTTGATTCATTGTAAAATGAACTATGTATAATGATTGATAAAAGGGCTTCGTCGCACGTCGCACGTTCAATCGTCGCACGATTTACCGCGTGAGGGATAGTAGCGGTAGCTTGGCGAAATAGACAGGTAGTGCGGCTTGGACTAGCAGGGCTGACGGAGGAAGACACTGCTAGGACTTTAGCCAAACACCTGTTCTAGGAGACAACTACAAGCGGATAGCCCGACCCCATTTTTACCAATCAACCTGTCAGGTTGCTGACGGGAGTGCTATCCAGTCCGAATGACGTAATTATTTAAACCTGACAGGTTTCGATTGGCAAAATGGGGACACGCCCAAAGCCTTCTATTGCTTCTTATAATTGAAATACGTTATGGGCGTTAGCTGTTGTTATGCGTGCTACTTCTTCGAGGGAAATCCCCTTTACGGTGGCTAGTTTCTCAGCCACTTTGAGCATATAGGCACTTTCATTGCGGCGTAAGCTTCTATTTTTACTAGAACGATAAGGCTCAGGGGCGAGATAAGGCGCATCTGTTTCTAATACTAAATAATTGATACTCACAGCCTTTAACACCTCATCTAGTTTGCTTTTTTTATAGGTAAGTACGCCTCCTATACCCATGTAAAAGCCTCCAAGTGCAATGACCTGTTCGGCTTCTTCTATGGTGCCTCCAAAGCAATGGAAAATACCTGTTAGCTGCTCATCGTTCATTTCGGAAACGATTTCGAGGGTATCTTGAAAGGAATCTCGGCAATGTAACACAATGGGTAGTTGGTGTTTTTTTGCCCATTGAATTTGAGTGCGTAAGGCTTCTTTTTGTTGTTCTTTAAAGGTTAAATCCCAATAAAAATCGAGGCCAATTTCTCCTACTGCATAAAATCGTTCAGGAGCATTGTTGAGTTCTTGTTCTGCTTTTGCCAATTCCTCTTTGTAATCTTCTTTGATAGAACAAGGATGGATGCCCATCATAGGATAACAATTGTTGGGAAATTGCTTGGCTAATTCGTACATTCCATCCATAGAATTACGATCAATATTGGGCAAAAATAGGTGTTCCACTCCTTGATCAATAGCTCGCTGAATCATCTCTGTACGATCTGTATCAAATTGCTTGGCGTACAGGTGAGCATGTGTATCTACTAATGTCATTTTGGTTCGTATTTAATAATTCGGTCAAAGTTCCGAAAAATATTGGTTTGCTTTGTACTGAGCATTAAAAAAAAAGTATTTTAGAGGGCATCATTATTATTGACTTATGTATCTTGCTTTTCTTGTTGCTATTGCTCCTGTTGCTGCTATTATTTGGTATGTTTATATCAAGGATAAATATGATAAGGAGCCGTTGTCTATGCTCGCACTAAGTTTTGGCTTGGGTTTGTTGAGTACTGTTCCTGCTTATATTACTAGCGAATACTTAGCCAAAGTGGGTTGGGAATCGGGTCCTGAACTATTGCCTACCTTTTTTTACGCCTTTTTGGTAGTGGCTTTTGCCGAAGAGTTTGCTAAGTTTTTATTTTTGATTTGGGTCATGATGCCTAGTAAATATTTTGATGAGCCTTATGATGGAATTGTGTATGGGGTCATGATTGGAATGGGCTTTGCCTTTTTTGAAAATATTATTTATGTGTTGGATGGCGGAATGGAAACGGCTTTGATTCGAGCTTTTACAGCAGTTCCTGCACATGCTTGTTTTGGGGTTATTATGGGCTATTATGTGGGCATGGCTAAATTTGATCCTGTTAATAAATCTCTGTTATTATTGAAGGGCTTGATGGCTGCCATTATATTTCATGGAGCTTACGATTTCTTTATCATGCAAGAACGCTATGAAATGTTGACGCTTGTCACTTTTGGCGTATTGCTATTTGCTATTTTTCTTTCTCGTCGAGCTATTCGTATTCATCAATATAATTCTCCTTTTAATCCTGTTCATGCACCTAAGCCAATTAGTAGTATTGACTTTCCTAAAAAACAAGCAGTGCCACCCACTAGTACGGATAACGAAAAAAAGGAGGAGCCGCTTAAAAAGCCAACTCCTCCAGAAACCAGTTCGACAAAAGATTATGACCTCTTTAAAGAGGATGGTGATTTTTGGGAACCATCAAAAGAGGATTAGTATTCCAGATACCCTTTTAATTTTTTCAACTCTTCTTCCTCCATCACCTGAAAGTCTATCAAAGCTTTGAAAGATTCGTATTTCCCATATTTTTCGCGTACGCGTACTATTTTTTTCGCCACTTTCGCCTCAATATAGGGATGTGCTTTTAATACCTTAACACTAGCTTGATTGATATTGAGCTTTTTTACCTGTTCGGGGCGATTATTCGTTAGTTTTTCCATAATATCTTGGAATAACTCTTCACTAAAGCCATACACTTCCAGTAATTGTTCAGGGTGGGTAAATCCTCCTAGTAAATCACGATACTTCATAATTCTTCCTGAAATAGAAGGGCCAATACCACGCAGTTCTTGCCATTTTTCGAGATCAACTTCATTAATATCTACTTTTAATGCTTCGTACTTTTTCCAGTAGTCGCGCTTAGCTTGCGCTTCTTTTAAACGTGCAGAATCAACTGGACTCAGTGTTGGTTTTTCATAAGAGGTCTCTTCATTAGTAGTAGCGAATGTATCATCTTGCTGTGAACTATTATTATTTATAGTCTTGGTATTCCTTTCCTTCGTTACCATCTTTTTGGGCCATACCGCTTGAGGTAACTCCATATAAGGAGCAAGGCGGTCGTAGTCAGCTTCTTTAAGTCCGTATATCTTTTTCAAGTCTTCTTTCTTATAAAACTTTCCACCTTTGCTTAAATAGTTTTCAATCGTTTTACCCACTTTAGCTGATAGTCCCAATTCGATAGCTCTGGACTGTGTAAGCTTGTTCGGATTAAAAGTACTTAATGAGATATTTGAAGGAGTAGTCGCAAAAGACAGTGTATCTTGCTTTTTAGGTAATGGTTTTGATATTGTATGGGTATTAGGTAATTGAATATAGGGAGCAAGACGGTTATAATCGGTTTCTTTCAGTCCATATATTTTTTTCAAATCTTCTTTCTTGTAGAATTTTCCACCTTTGTTCAAATAATTGGCAATGGTTTTACCTACTTTAGGCGACAATCCCAATTCGATGGCTTTCGCTTGGGAGAGTTCGTTGGGATTAAAAAATTGTAACTTTATGGGGGGTGCTTTCATTGGTTTTTCTACTGGTACATCTCCTTCTGCTGGCAACATTTCGACCTTAGCTACTGGTTCTTCTACTACCACAGTCTCTGTTACCTTTACCGAATCGTCTACCTCTCTTTTGGACGGCTTTTTTAGTTGAATATAGGGAGCCAAACGATGGTAATCGGCTTCTTTGAGTCCGTATATCTTTTTCAAGTCCTCTTTTTTATAAAATTTCCCACCCTTACTCAAATATTTCTCAATCGTCTTGCCTACTTTGGGCGAAAGACCTAGCTCAATGGCTTTTGCTTGGGTGAGTTGGTTAGGATTGAAAGGAGCTAAGTTCTGGGTACTAATGGTCTCCATTTTTTGAGCCTTAGCTTGCTGATTTTGTGTTTTAAAATTCCCTTTTCCAGCACCATTTTCACGATAAGTATCTTTATAGTTTTTTCTTTGAGGCAATTGAATAAAAGGAGCCAATCGCTCATAATCTTGATCTTTGAGTCCATAAATTTTCTTCAAATCTTCCTTCTTATAAAACTTCCCTCCTTTGCTCAAGTATTTCTCAATCGTCTTCCCTACTTTAGGCGACAAGCCAAGCGCAATGGCACGCGTTTGATCAAGTGTATTCGGATCGAATGAAGAAAGACTTAACGTATCTAGCTTTTTAGTAGCATTGGTATCAACAAACTGTTGAGATGGCTTTGTTTTATCCGTAACGGTCTGTGTTATAGGAGGCGATATTTGATGCTTTTTATTGGTGCGATAGGTAGAAACGACCAGTAAGCCAATTACAATCGTCAATAATAAAATAAGTGCATTGCGATCTTGACGGGAAAAAGTGAGGTAATTTTTTATGAGATTTTTCATGATTTACAATTTTAAAATAAGGAATGAAGGTAAAATAACTTTACAATTATTTGGGTAGATTATTTTTGTGCCTAGCAAGGCAGAAAACGTAGGCGATGCAACGCATCGGTGAGGCTTTTTAACAAAGTTAGGTGCAAAAAGAAACAGCCAAAAATATAAAGTTATTTGATCCTCATTCTTAACAGGTGTCTACTATAAAGACTTATGAGAAGCCCTTTTTTCCCGCCAAAAACAAAAAAAAGCAACTCCCACCTGGAAGTTGCTTACTAATTAAACACACTCAAAACCTACTTTTGAAGTAGTTTTATTTAAAATTCAACTGCTTTGACTTCGTTGACCAATGCTTGCTTATCAGACTCCAAAAGGCGCATCATATCAAACACCTTCTCACTAAATCCTGCGACCGCAAACACCTTATTATCAGGAAACTGCAAAGAACCATAACCAGTCAAGTCAAAAGAAAAAATGTATGGATTTACGCCATATTTTTGGCGGTATTCCTTAAAGGTTTTGGTAGGTGCTCCACCACCTATCCATCCTTGCATGTCAGAAAGAATAATAATGCGATCATATTTTTTATTAGCGGTTTGGAAAATCGCATTAAAATTAGTCCCCGCAGCACGCGCATCCTTCACCAACTTCTCCTGAATCCCTTGCAAACTATCTCCAGCATTCAAATGTACATAACGTGCATCATTAGAAAAACACATCAAATCAGCATCATTAGATTTATACAAAGCAGCCGCAAACAAAGCTCCAATAAACAAAGGCGTTTTATTTACCATATCGCGTAGACGAGTACTCGTCATAGACCCAGAATCATCCAAAACCACTAGGGTTTTCCCTTCAAATATTGGAATATTTGCCAAAGAAATCTCCAAAGCCTTATTCAAAGCCTCAAACAAGCGATTCTTATTATATCCCTCAGAAGAGATTTCCTTAATAGCTTCAATAGCTGTCACATAACGAAACGGGAACACCTTAGAACGACGAATCGCTTTTTCATTGATCAATCGTTCAAATACCTGTGGAGCCAATTCAGGAGCCTCTTGCAAGATATTTCGAAGATTGCGCAAAAGTGCAAAATAACCAAGCTTACCACTCGTCAACAATGCTCCCCAAGCCTGCCGTTTCATTTCCTTCTTCTCAGTCACATTCGTAGCCAATTGCCCCGCCTGCGTCAATTTCATCTGCCAAGTATCCTTCGCACGTAGCTCTCCTTTCACCAATTCTCGCAGGGCTTTCGCATTCTTTTTAGTTGGCTTAGGATGCACCAAATTCACCACATCCACCAATTTCACTACTTTATTTTCTCCGCGATATTTACCCAATTGGTAAGCATCAAATTTATCAAAAGCCTTTGCAAATCCTTTACGCATCGCATTCGGTAACTTCTTACCTTTCGAAGCATAATAACAAGCCATAATTTCCAACATATCATCTGGACGTGCAATAACCGCTTCATAAAATCGCTTATTCCAGTCAGCACCAGCACTATATACTGCCAAATTAGCCGCCAAAACATGTGTAATAGATCGCATACCATATTCCTTTCGAGCAAAAATAGCTGCCTTCGCTGCAAATAAAGGATCGACCTTTTCTACTAAAGCAATCAACTCCTTAAAGCTATGATTTGCAGAACGATAAAACTGATCTTGTGCAAAAGAAGTTAACAACAACGTCACCAACTTCATTTCTGGAGATTGGTCAAACGCTTCTCCCTCAGCACGGTTCGTCACCTTCCGAAAGCGTTCTTTCACTTTGTTAAATAGTGCCATTGGTAAAACGTGTTTTGATGATAAAATAATTGTTGGGCGTGTCCTTTTTTCGCCTCGCCTGTCAATGCGTAAACGCATCAACAGGCACGAGGCGAAAAAAGGTCGGGCTATCCGTTTGTAGTTGTCTCATAGAAAAGGGGTTCCGCTAAACGCCTAGCAGTGTCTTCCTTCGTCAGCCCTGCTAGTCAAAGCGTCACTACCTTTCTATTTCACCAAGCTACCACTACTATCCCTCACGCAAAAAACGATGGAACGATTTACCTCCGACGATAGGATACAAAACAAAAAATTGTTTCATCGTTGAACGTAAATCGTTCCATCGTCGCATGCAATCAGCTACCGGGGCAGGATTCGAACCTACACCCTCAAGTTCAAAGCCTGAGATCCTAACCATTAGAAGACCCGGCATAATTACTAAAAAAGTAGATGCACAGAAGGGATTCGAACCCTTAGCTTCGGGCTTAGAAGGCCCGCATGTTTTCCATTACACCACTGTGCATTATTATGTGTTGATCTCTATTCACTCATTAAGACGTTTTACAAAACGTCTCTACTTCACTCATTAAATATCGTACCCTCGGTAGGATTCGAACCTACAACTCACAGCGTTTGAAACTGCAGCCTCTGCCAATTGGGCTACGAAGGCATATTTTTGAGCGAACAGTCAGAATCGAACTGACACCATCTGCTTGGAAGGCAGGAGT
>JAHDCM010000120.1 GCA_020629895.1 Bacteroidota bacterium | reverse complement strand
TTTTTTATATCACTTATAATCCATACTCGTTTTGATTAATGCAGCAACTTCAGCATTAGTTAATTTTTCACAAATATATAAGCCCAAATCTAAAGAAGATGAAACGGCACCCGCACTTATAATATCTCCATCTTCAACTATCCGCGCTTCTACCACCTCTTTACAGTATTCCGACAATTTATCATACATCTTAAAATGAGTAGTCGCTTTTTTATCAACCAACATACCACTTGCTCCCAATAATAAACTCCCAGTACAAACAGATGCCTTATAAGCGACCTCTTTACCCGTTTTCAACCAATTTAAAAACACCTCATCGGTTAATAATTTTCTAGTTCCAAATCCACCAGGTACAATTAGCATATCATAATCTGCTAAATTAGGAGCCACCTTTGTTATTTTTATTTCCAAGCCATAATCATCTGTTACCACCTCCGTCAGTCCACATAAATCCCAAGCTAATCCCTTGACATAATCACCAGCTTTTAAACGACTGATAGGATCATAAACACCTATAAAATCCAGTAAGGTCACACCATCAAATAAGATAAAAGCTATTTTCATGCATTCTTGTTTACTAAAGCACTTTATATATCAATTTTCTGATGCATTTGTCTACCTATAAGCCCCGAAGTTAAACAACACAAATGTCCTCAATGTCATAAAAATAAGAAAAAACGAGGACAACCATAGCAAATATTATCTATCCACATACATGGCATCCAAATACAATATCTTACACCTCTACTAAATCTGTCTCCAGAAACCTTACATCATTCCTTTATGGCGTGTCCTTTTTTCACCTCGCCCGTCGCTGCGTAAACGCATCGACAGGCACGAGGCGAAAAAAGGTCGGGCTATCCGCTTGTAGTTGCCTCATAGTAGCCTGTTCAGCATAGTTCTAGCGGTGTCTTCCGCTGTCAGCCCCGCTAGTCCTTGCTTCACAAAGCTACTATTTCGTCAAGCTACCACTACTATCCCTCACGCAAAAAACGTTTGAACAATTGAAGATTGAGTTTTTACGGACTCACTTTCACTAATTGCTCTGTCTGCAACACTTCCCCTTCACGAATCAAACGGGCAATATACATACCATCTTGCCAGCTAGAAACATCTATTGAAGTACGTTGGTTGCTTGCAAGGGTTCGGCTAGTAATCAAAGCTCCTTGAAGCGTATAAACTTGAAGATGGGCAGGTACAGGATCATGGGCAGGATCAACTAATTCCATTACCAACTCAGCTTGAATAGGATTATTATATATCAGTGAGACAGCATGATTTGTTTTAGCAGATTCGCTCCTTTCTAACTCAGCCCGTCCCTCTTTAGGGGCTTGTTTACCCTTAAAAATCGGAAGAAAAAATCGCACGCGATCTATTTGTTTCCTTTCATCAGTAACCACTAATTCATACCAACCACTTTTTAGGGCTGTAATATCTTCTTTGTTACTTCTAAATCGATTGGGACCCGTCCAAGAATAATGATACTTTCCTGTACCACCCACAACAGATACCCTCAGTTCGCCATCTCCCACTCTATCCTTTGTTACTTGAAGCATATCATCTAAAAAGATAACAGGTTTAGGCTCATGTTTAATGATTTGCAAACATCCCCTTGCATCATAAACTTCAAGATCATAAGCAGTTTTATGATGATACTCCATCTTTATAATATCTTCCGTTTTAGAGGAGCTAATATCTGCATTTAATTCCCCACCTTTTGTCCATTTGTATTTATAAGGAGCTGTACTGCCTGAAATACTTACCATCTCTCCAATATATTCGCTTTCCAAGTTAATCATCCAAGGCCAGTTGCTAATCACTAAGCCTTCACAGTCCGATAAGTTGATTTCCTTACAAAATACATCATTACAATCTGGGAGATAATCACTAATGACTTCCATACAAACATTATACGTTCCTTGAGTTGGGAATTGATAATCTATATCTTTTCCTGTACCCATAAACTCATAGTCCGCTCCTTGGAAATAGTACCAATAATAGGTAAAGTTCGAATCGGTAAAATCGGAACTAAAATTCGTATTCAAGCCATTCGCTGTTTTGGTAAAATTAAGCTCCACATCATCTAAGGGGCAACCAGTACAACAGAGGGGAAACTCCAATAACAATTGCTCACAGGTATTCGTCACACAACCGTTTTCATAAGTAACATTCGCACAAATATTGTATATTCCTTGTGAATAAGCATTCATATTGATCGTCCAGGGGTTTGTAAGACCTAAAGGAATAGGTAGATAGGGACTACTGGACCAACCAATACTGGAAATAGGACTGTTCATATCTGAGGCAAAATAGATAGAGAAGGTATTATTATCATAGTCTCCAACCGCCTCTACGACTGTTTCTGCCACACATTTCATATCTGCCGCCCAAATCCCTCTACCATAAGTTGTAATAAATAAGCGGTTATCGGATGGGCGAATACGCAAACGACTAATACGAACATTTGGAATATTAGATTCTAATTGCCAGTTGGCTCCCGCATCTGTTGTACTATATAAACCAAGATCAGTACCAACTAAATAATGTTGTGAATTAAAGGGAGAAATAGCAATTGCACGCGCAATAATTCCTTGAGGTAGTCCATTAGTATTTATGGTCATCCAAGCATTACCAGCCTCGTCAGCATTCCAAGATCGTTTAATCACATTACCAATACTAGAACTGTATCCCAGTACCAACACATTTCCAGGATCATTAGGGTCCATAGCAATATCTCGGATATAACCAATAGTGCCAATATTTGAGGTAATATCTACCTCATCTCCAGCACTTTGATTAGCCAAATCATCTATTCGATACATCTCTCCATAATTACTAAAATAAACAGGTTCGCAGTGAAAGTCTGAAAATTCAACTTCAGGCGTAGAACTATAAAAGGAGGAAATACCTTCCCAAATACATTCATTAAGTGCAGGATCAGGCGGGTCAACTGTCGAGACACTATCACACATATTATCTGCTAGGCGATAAATTCGATTGGAACCAGCAACTTCTAGTTTCCCCGAATAATACAGTTTGTCAGAGGTACATTCTTGGTGATATATTTTTGTTAAAAATGGGATCCCACTACCTCCATTTTTTATTCTTGGGGGACTTAATGACGCGGTCCAAACTCCCCCACTAGACTTACTTTTTCTGTAAATATACCCTGTTTGTAAGGTTCCAAAAACAATATCAGGGTTATCATCTGGCACCTCTGAGTAAAATCCATCTCCCCCTCCTATTCTAACAAAATCACTCATCCCAACATCAATCAGGTAAGTACCATTATCTTGAGAACCAGTAACCACTCCATCTCCCGTAGGAAAATAATCCGATGCATAGAACTGCATGGTGCGAAAACCAACGTTCAAATCTACTAAATTAGAAGAATTGGGCGTAGCACCTTGTGCAACTGTATTTTTATACACCCCACCATCATTGACAATAAACAAGGCGTTGTCTGCATAAACAAACTCATGATAATCAGCGTGTCCTCCTTGCGCCCAATGCCAGTTTTCTCCACCATCCGAGCTATGGTAAGCTCTAACAGCACCAAGAATCACTTCATCACAATCATAGGGATAAACTGTCATTGCATGATCATGGGCTTGGTATTTAAAATTATCCTCATCAGCACCAGAACTTTTGAAAAACGATGTTTCTAGCAATTCCCAAGTCACTCCTTCATCCTCTGATTTATACACCATACAGAATTTTGATTTCATGAAATAGGCATATACAATATCTTCATCCATTTCACAAAAAGCAATTTCTCCATGTAATGTTGTGCCACTACTATCATTATCTGCTGTATTATCTAATATTCTTTCATAAGGAGCATCTCCATCTAAAGAACCCCAAATTTCAGTACCATTGGTCAATAACACATTACCACTTGTAAAAACACAAACATCTTGTACGCCAAAATAAACACTAGTTTCGTTACTTTCATACACTTTGGTAAAGTTAGCCCCATCATCGGTTGTTTTGTATAATGATACATATCCACCAAGTTCCTTTCCAATGACATAAAAAGTACCCGCTTCATCAGGATCAGGGTGCATTTCTATCTGTACTACATCCGTAAAATCAATATTACTATTTACAGGATACAGCTCCGATGTTCCCCAATCCCAATACCATAGCCCCGTTCCATTTGGCCCACCTAGATAAAAGCGATTTGAATCATTTAAATCTTGTGTAACCGTAAATAATCTTAGATTAGCCCCAAAATCATCCACTGGTTGCCAAGTAACTCCTTGATCTGTTGAATACCAAGCACCTCCTGTCTCAGATGCTACTACAATATTTTGTTCATTATCATAATCAATCGCAATTTCTTTGGTACGTCCTCCAACATTATAAGGCCCTATTTCATTTACATTCTCTAGTAATTCTTCTCCCGATGACTTCTGGTTACGCAAAGCCAACTGTTGTTTTCGAGCCTTTTTAAGTTTGAGAATATAGTCATCAGATAATGTTTCTAAGTTCTCAGGATTTTCATCAGTAGTCGTACGTTGACTAACCTTATCTGATACGGAATTAATTAAAGGATGTGTGTTAAAATACAGGTAGGATAAAAGTAGGCACACTCCCGCCATGACTAAGAAAAGCATTTTTTTCATAGTTAAATCTTTAGGATTAAAAAAAACTTAACTTAACGGGCAGTCTAATTTAACTATTTTCATTTTGTTAAATGAAAATATCCATGATTTTTTTGAAAAAAAATAAAAAATGGCATTTCCCCTCAGAGAAATGCCATTCATTTTTGTTTAACCGCTTATCAAGTGGTTCTATACAGCCGCATTCATGTCATCCAAGACCTTCATTACTCCTCTTACTGCTTCAGCAGATGTATTTAAGTCCGATTTTTCTTGTTCGTTCAAATCAAGCTCAATGATTTTTTCGATTCCATTACGCCCTAAGACAACTGGTACACCTAAGTAAATATCTTTTAAGCCATACTCACCAGTCAACCAAGTACAACAAGGGAAAATACGACGTTCATCTTTCACAATCGTTTCAGCCATTTGTGCTGCTGCCGCACCTGGCGCATACCAAGCAGAAGTACCCATCAATTTCACCAATTCGCCTCCACCTTTCTTAGTACGCTGAATAATCGCATCTAAACGCTCTTTTCCAACCAATTCCGTAATCGGAATACCTGCAACAGTGGTATAACGTGGTAATGGCACCATGGTATCACCATGTCCACCCATCAATACAGCTTGAATATCACGAGGTGACACACCTAATTCCATTGCTAAGAAAGAACGATAACGAGCAGTATCTAAGATACCTGCCATTCCGAATACCTTGCTAGAATCAAAACCAGAAGTTAAGTAAGCACAATAGGTCATTACATCCAATGGATTAGCTACCACAATAATGATCGTATCTGGCGAATGCTTCACTACTTGCTCAGTCACCGACTTTACAATACCTGCATTAGTTCCAATCAAATCGTCTCGGCTCATACCAGGACGACGAGGAATACCAGAGGTGATAATCGTTACTGCCGAACCAGCAGTAGCCGAATAATCATTGGTTACTCCAATAGTACGTGTACTGTACGAATTAATGGGAGAAGTTTCCCACATATCAAGGGCTTTCCCTTCGGCAATCCCTTCTTTAATGTCTAATAATACTACTTCGTTTGCGAAGTTGTTGTGGGCAATTACATTTGCACAGGTTGCTCCCACATTACCTGCTCCTATAACAGAAATCTTCATAGTTGTTAAATTTTGCTGCAAAGGTACATTTTTTTCTAAAATTCTACGATGGAATAGGCAAGTTTTGACTTTTCCTGACAAAACTTCGAGAGAAGAAGTGATCTTTGTCTTTTAAAAATTTATTTATACTAATGGAGGGGATTGTTTATATTTGCAACTTAGAGGCTGTATTGATTTTAGAATTGGAGCTGAAAAAGTCAGATTTTTGGTTCTAATGTAGGCTTTTTTGAGGCACATAGCAGGGCTACGTACCGAAAAAAAGGCATAATTAGGGGCGAAAAGATGCTTTTTCTAAGCCTGATTATAAAATCAAGACAGCCTCTTAATAGGACGACAGGTTGCACCAGTCAGGAGCCAGTTTAGAAAAAAGATGTGGTAATATTTTTACTAATAGTAGCATTATGGTAACTAAACTAAAACCTAACTCCTGAAACTTAAAAAAAACCAATGCCACAACACGATGTTATTATCATTGGCGCGGGTGTCTCTGGACTAACCGCAGCTGTTCACCTTCAAAACGAAGGCTTAGATGTAAAAATACTAGAAGCTAGTAACCGTTCTGGTGGACGCGTCAAAACCGATATAGTAGATGGTTTTATACTAGATCATGGGTTTCAAGTACTACAAACAAGCTATCCCGAAACTCGCCGCATGATAGATTTTGACGCGTTAGGTCTCAAAAACTTTTATCCTGGAGCTTTAATTCGTTATAATGACAAGTTTCACCGATTTGCCGATCCATTTCGAAAGCCTAGTGGAGCTTTTGGCACCCTATTCAACCCTTTGAGTAATGTGGGAGATAAATTTAAAATTCTGGCCTTAAAAAACCGATTTAGCCGCTTCGAACTGAAGGAAATATTTAATCGCCCCGAAAAGTCAACCATTGATTATTTACATGATTGGAATTTTTCGGACAGTATGATACGCTCCTTTTTTCGTCCATTCTTAGGAGGCATTTTTTTAGATAAAGAATTAGAAACCTCCAGTCGTATGTTTCGCTTTGCCTTTAAAATGTTTTCAGAAGGCTTTGCCGCTTTGCCTGCCGATGGTATCCAGGCCATTCCACAACAATTAGAATTGCGTTTAAAAAGAGATACGATTTCATTTAATACAAAGGTGGAAAAAATAAGCCGTAAAACAGCTATCTTAGAAAATGGAGAAAAACTAACTGCACGGTCATTTCTTATTGCGACTGATGCTCCTGCTGCACAAAAACTAGCCCCTAAAACAAAAGTGCATACCAAAGGCAAGTCAGTAACATGTGTTTATTTCGCTACCGCCAAGCCTCCTGTTATCGGCCCTATTTTGGTATTGAATGGAGAGCCTTATGGATGGGTTAATAATTTGTGTGTACCAAGTGTCGTACATCCGCACTATGCACCACATGGTCGTCACCTAGTGTCTGTTTCTATTCTTGAAGATGTTTCGCACCTAACAGATGAGAAATTGGAGTATGAACTGAAACAAGAACTATCTAAGTGGTACAACCAAGAAGTATTATACTGGAAAATGCTAAAAGTGTATCGCATTCCTTATGCATTACCTAGCAAAGAAACAATTGAACTACCTAAACGCAACGAGATTCAACAAGTAAAAAGTGGTGTGTATATGTGTGGCGACCATAACTATTATGGTTCCATTAATGGCGTTATGGAAAATGCCCGTATCATGGCAGAAGCCATTTCTTGGGATTTAGCTTTATCTAAATAATGGTTGTCAATCAACCAATCAACCCCACCAATGACCCAATTATATCTTTTATTTTTCCCACCCATTGAAGTGCACCTTCTTTCTTTTGATTGACACACTCCATTATTTCGGGCTTCTTAGTTTTAAAACTCGACATCATAATGCGGGCCATTTCATCTCGGTTAGTCGCCTCCATTTGCTCAATATCACGCTTACTATAATTGTAATTCATATCATTATACACAGGCGTAATAATACACTTACAGCGTACCGATTCTTTTTTAGATTCCGTACAATGGGTATTCATCAATTCAGTTATAGTTGTATTTTGAAGCATCGACTCAATTTTTGACTCAGTCATTTGCCCAAAATTTCCACCCGACCAAAACCAGTAAACACCAAATAAAACAGCTACCACTACTGCTACTCTAAAAATGGTTTTTAATAACTTCGCAAATATAGCAATGACAATCACCGCTGCGATTCCTAATAATATTAATTCACCGTATTCCATAGTTTCTTTAATTATTTCGTAAAATTAAACATCTTTGCGCAAAAAGACGTTAGAAAAACCTGTTTAACATTAGAAAAAGTTCATTGAGGAGCCAGGTTTCAGGAGTCAGGAACAAGAATTCAAATTCTCAAAACCTGTCTCCTCAATCCTGTCCCCTGAAACCTCCAAAAACATGAAAATTATCTTTATGGGTACGCCTCACTTTGCCGTACCATCATTAAATATACTAGTAGAAAATGGCTATGACATAGTAGCAGTATTAACCGCCCCCGATCGTCCAGCAGGAAGAGGCCAAAAAATACGTTATTCGCCCGTCAAAGAGTATGCACTTGAAAAAGGATTAAACATTCTTCAACCCACTAATCTTAAAAATAAGGATTTTTTGGCTGAATTGGCGAGTTTGGAGGCAGATTTGCAAGTTGTTGTGGCATTTCGAATGCTACCCGCCCTCGTTTTTGAAATGCCACCCAAAGGATGCATCAACCTACATGGCTCCTTACTACCCCAATACAGAGGAGCTGCTCCAATCAATTGGGCAGTCATCAATGGAGAAACAGAAACTGGTGTAACAACGTTCTTCATTGAACAAAAGATTGATACAGGTGAAATTATCTACCAAGAAAAAATCCCTATACATCCCACCGATAATGCTGGCGACCTACATGATCGCATGATGCAAATAGGAGCTGAAGTCATCCTGAAAACAGTACAAGGCATTGAGAATGGCACTGCTCCTCGTATCCCCCAAACACTCCCAGAAGGTGCCATAAAAAAAGCACCTAAAATTTATAAATCAACTTGTGAAATCAATTGGGAACAAGCTGCCGAAGTTATCTACAATCATATTCGAGGTCTATCTCCCTACCCCGCTGCTTTTACGACTTTAAACAACAAAAAACTCAAACTATTTGCGACCAATATAGTGGAAGAACAAAATGGCAAGGTCTTAGCTCCTGGCGAGTTAAATACAGATGGGAAATCGTGGTTGCATATAGGTACTTGTGACCAAGCCTTAGCAATTACCGACTTGCAATTAGAAAGTAAAAAACGCATGCGTATTGCTGATTTTTTAAGAGGATACAAAATAGAATCAGGTACCATAATAAACCCTCCTGTTATTTAATATGTCCCTTTATTATTAGCTTACACAATATCTAGGGGAACTATTTACGTTTTACTACTGGTAG
>JAHDCM010000119.1:2203-9163 GCA_020629895.1 Bacteroidota bacterium | reverse complement strand
TGATTGGGTGATTGAATGATTGGGTGATTGAATTTTAAGTAAAGCTAATACTTGATAAGAGGCTACGCGCTTGGATATTGAGGTAGTTATTGAACATAATAAATGTATTGAGTTGATTGAGGGTGATCCACATGTAGTTGCTTGGTACTTCGAGTGGGAAATCCTCGTTTACCTCAACAATAATATTGCGGTTTTGCTCTCGGTAAAAGCGTCCTCCTTCTTCGGATTGGAGTGTATCGTAACGTACTTGTTCGGGTGGGGCATTCAAAACGTTGTGGATGAATGGTGGCCCGTTGGACTCGCGATAGTTTCCAGTGAGGCATTGTACGGTGGGGGCTAATTCAACAATGTCGAAATTGCCTGCTTCGAGTTTTGCTTGCACCAAAAAGTGATAGACGCCTTTTATTTTTTTGATGATGAAGGCAATAATGCCTTCTTGTGCCGACTTGACGAGTGGTTGTGTCCAAGAGGTGACTTCTCGGTTACTGATAGTGGCGCGTACAGGGATAACGGAGAAGTATTTTTGGTCTTCGTGATAGATGGCCATGTCGTCGCGTACCCATCGTTGAACCTCTTTGAGTGGAATACTTTTGACTTCTAGTTCGTATTCGGATTTTTGGCGAGTAATCCACGAGATGATTTCTTCGATGCGGTGTAGGCTGCGTTCTTCATCAAGGAAGGAGGTGAGGAGACTTGTTGGGTAATTTTTTTCAGTAGAAAGTAGGGTTTCGTAGAGGCGGATAACTTCGGTAGGATAACTGCCGATAGGAATACCTGAAATAACAGTTCGGGTATCCATATTGATGATGTTATCGTATCGAAGAGCTTCTTTGATTTGCCCTAATGTGAGCCAACAAAAGTTGTCGTACACCTCTATATCGCCTGCTACTTCGATGATGATATTGCGGTTTCGTTTTTTGAGGAATCGCGCGCCTTGTTCGGATTGTAATTGGTCGAGTAAAACCCTTGTTTGCCCGCTTTTTTCTCCTCTAAAGTATTCTAAATAGAGGGGAGCGCGTCCTTTATGAACTTTGGTGTAGTTGCTTTTGGTGGCTTGTAATGTGGGCGACAGTTGTACAAAGTTGATGTTTCCAGGTTCTATTTTGGCTTGCATCAAGAAGTGTAGAATGCCATTTATTTTTTTGGTAATAATACCTAAAAAACCAATTTCGGGTTGGTTGATAATGGGCTGCGACCACTGGTTGACATTTCCCCAACTGGTATCAATTTCGATTCCTTCGATGGAAAAGAACTTGCCAGAGCTATGTCTGAGGTTGGAGTCGGCGGCGAAGCCCCAGTGATCCATTTCACTGAAGCGAATTTGTTCAATATCGACTTTTACTGCTTTCTTTTTCTCATCCATCCATGCTAGGAAATTTTCGGTGGGCATGAGTGGATTTTCGAGAGTAAGAGCCGACTTTAGGAAATCTAATTCTGTGGCGTAATCACGCTTCATAGTTTGCGGTTGTTTAACTGTCGGATAAGGTATTGTCCGTATCCACTTTTTTTGAGAGGTTCGGCTAATCGCTCTAATTGGGCATCGTCGATGAAGCCCATATTATGTGCTACTTCTTCGATACATCCTACTTTTAGCCCTTGTCGTTGTTCGATAACTTGAATGAATTGACTGGCTTGCATGAGTGAATCGAAGGTTCCTGTATCGAGCCAAGCGGTACCACGACCAAGTACGGCTACTTTTAGTTTACCTGCTTCTAGGTAGTGCTTATTGACATCGGTAATTTCGTATTCACCTCTGGCACTTGGTTTTAGGTTTTTGGCGACCTCTACTACTGAGTTGTCGTAAAAATAAAGCCCTGGAACGGCAAAGTTTGATTTTGGTTTGGCAGGTTTTTCTTCGATGGAAAGCGCATTAAATTCATCGTCAAAGTCTACTACTCCATATCGTTCTGGGTCGGACACTTGGTAGGCAAAGACAATCCCTCCTTCGGGATCATTGTTGTTTTGTAGTGTTTTTTGGAGACCTGCTTTATGGAAGATATTGTCTCCCAAAATTAAGCAGACTTTATCATCTTTGATAAAGTTTTCTCCTAGTACAAATGCTTGAGCTAGTCCATTTGGCACTTTTTGTTCTATGTAAGAGAAGTTGCAGCCTAGCTGGCTTCCATCTTTGAGTAGTTTCCAGAAGTTGGGTAGGTCATGTGGAGTAGATATAATCAAAATGTCTCTAATACCTGCCATCATGAGTACAGATAGGGGGTAGTAGATCATTGGTTTATCATAAATTGGCATCAACTGTTTACTGATGGCATGTGTGATAGGATACAATCTTGTACCTGATCCACCTGCGAGGATAATTCCTTTCATTGTATAGAGTTTATTGATAGGGGGTAGAAATAACTGGGTTATTTTTTCTTTTGTTTTTTTGAATTAGGTTTGTTTTTGGTTTTTCCTTTTTTTCCTTGTTTTTTTTGTTTGTTAGCCAATGCTTTTTTTCGTTTATTGAGGTTCTCTACTTCTATATCACTTAGGCGAACTCCATTTTTGTTCCACATTTTAATATTATCGACCATCCCATTTTCGGTATAGGTCGTTTCTGCTTTTACAATTCCATTTTCGAACCATTCGATTTTTTGGTCACTTTCTGTTCCTTGAACGTAGGTGATTTCTAATTTTTTGTTTCCGTTTTCGAACCATTCGGTCATGGTGCCATCAAGCCGTCCTTCTACAAAACGACGGTAACTCTTTTGGTTGCCATTGGGATACCATTCTTTACTTTCTCCTGTTTTGAGGCTATCAAAGTTTTTTTCAAGTTTGGGATCTCCTGTATTATACCATTCTTTTACAAGTCCTTTGATTTCTCCTTGTGCATCATAGTAACGTTCTGCTCTAGGTTGTTGATTGTCATACCATGCTAGTTCTTTCCCAACTTTGATTCCGTTTTTAAAGGTTACTTCCGACTGTTTTTCTCCGTTTTCATGCCAGCTAATTTTTATACCATCTCTTTTGCCTTCTTCGGTATAGTTCTCTTCTAGTTTCTTATTATTATTTTCGAACCACTCAATACGAGTTCCTGTTGGTATATCATTGAGAAAACTAGCTTCTAATCGTTGTGTTCCATTGGGGTACCATCCTTTTTTAGTTCCATTTTTCTTTCCTGCAACATAAATGGTTTCTACCTTTTTGGCTCCATCATTATACCATTCGGTAAGCATACCTTGTATAGAGTCATTGACATAAGTTGATTCTTCTTTTAGTTCTCCGTTTGGATGCCAAGCAGTTAATTTACCCTCTTTGATGCCATTTACAAAGCTTACTTCCTTTTTTTTAGCTCCTGTATTATACCATTCTGTTTTCGTGCCATCTACTTTTCCTTCTTTATAAAAAATTTCGGACATGTTCTTGCCATTTTTATAAGTTTGGTAGGCGACACCTGTAAAAGGAGCATCGTTATAAAAAGCAATTCCTTGTTGTATTTTCAGTTCTCTTAGTTTTATTTGCTTTTTGGTACAAGCAGATAAACAAAAAAAGAACAATAAAATAATCAGAAAGGAGCGATTCATAAAGCAGTAAGTAGTTTGGTAAAATAAAGAGTAAGTACTTTGGTAATGACTAATAAAATAAATAAGTCGATTTATTTCATACCATTCCTTGTCATTCATGGATTGGTGAATGGAACCTAATTAATGGGGTTGAGTGATTATTGTGGAGCTTTAATTTGATAAAAAGTTTGGTACCAATTAACAAAATTAGCGACTCCCACTTCTATGGGTGTGTTGGGAGCATAATCAAAGTCTTCAATAAAGTCATTTACATCTGCCCAAGTGGTCGTGACATCACCTGGCTGCAAAGGTAAAAATTTTTTTGTGGCTTTAATACCAAGTTTTTCCTCAATACATTCGATGAAGTGTAGAAGATTAACAGGTTTGTTATTACCAATATTATAGACCTTATAAGGAGCTTTGCCTATTTCCATTTTTATGGGTTGTTGAATGGTCTTTACGAGTCCTTCGATTATATCATCAATATAAGTAAAGTCGCGGCTCATCTCTCCATGATTATACACATCAATTGGTTTGTTGTGAAGAATTTTATCAGTAAATAAGAAGTAAGCCATATCTGGTCGTCCCCAGGGGCCATATACGGTAAAAAAGCGTAATCCTATGGTTGGAATGTTATATAAATGGCTGTAAGCATGAGCCATGAGTTCATTCGACTTTTTAGATGCTGCATATAGACTAATAGGGTGATCTACTTGGTGATGAGTTGCGAAAGGTACTTCTTCATTTAGTCCATAAACACTAGAACTACTTGCATAAACTAACCTATTTATCTCATAGCTTCGACAAGCTTCTAAAATATTCAAAAATCCTACGATATTGCTTTGAATGTAAACATCTGGATTTTCAAGACTGTATCTTACTCCTGCTTGGGCAGCTAAGTTACATACAATATCTATCTGTTCTTCTTCAAATAATTGTGTGAGGTTTTCTTTATCCACAATGTCCAATAGTCTAAACTTGTAAGAGGGTAGAGAAGTACTTGTAACAGGTTGGTTATAGGCAACATTAGCTTGGTGAATTCCGACTTCCTCTAGTCTTCCCCATTTTAGGGAAGTATCATAGTAATCATTTATGTTATCAACACCTACAACGCTTATACCTTGTTGCATGGCAAGTGCTTTTGTTAAATGGAATCCAATAAAGCCGGCGGCACCAGTAATAAGTATTTTCATGTTTTTTGCTTCAGAGCTGATATATTCTGATAGATCTTTTGCCATATCTGAATGGTTGATACGACTATTAGTAATAGAACGGCTGTCTTTACAATACGTTTTGACAACAGAGACCGATCATCAATTTAAAGAAAGAGTTGAACTTTTTGCAAAGATAAGCTATTGTAAATGAAGTTTTTGAAAAATAGTCTTTCAAAAAAACAATGGTTTAACTATCTTAATGTGCCTTTAATTGCTTGATAACCATAAAAGTGTAAAAAAATATCACATTTTTAGCAACTTATTGGAAATTACAATAAAAGTAGTGGTATTATTGTGCAAGTTTGGATATTGATAGTATATTAGTGTACTCAAGTCTTAATTGTAATTATTTCGTCAATAACTTTTTATTTAAATTCTTAACTTAGTGGGGAACCTATGTAATAGATGAAAACCCCAATGTTAGTTTTTGCAAGATCACATTAGTTTTTTAGAGTTTGTCCAAATGTAAAAGCCGCACTATTTCAATGTGTTATGGATTTGTTTGGTTTTTTTTGAAAAAAAAAACGGAATTTTATATTTAGTTTAGGCTTTTCAACATATCTTTACAGTAATTTTTGTCAATAAGTTAACCTATTTAATAAAACCAATTATTTAATTGGAGCGTGACTATTGTATGTTTGCAGAGTCTATAATGACGACATTATGGAAATGATTCTTTGCATTATTCAACTTTATACAATCAACATTTATAAAAATCAATAACCTTAAATAAACAGAGGAATAATGAACAACTTTACAAACAGAAAAGCTATCTCTATTTGCATGATTGCGCTTTTCGCACTATTCTTTTCAGTGCAGCAAAATGCACAAGCACAAACATTCCCTTGTGGAAGTCAAGACCTTGAAGACTGTAATTGTTTGGGAGGAGGTACATTAACTGCTGATACTGATCCTTGTAGTTTAGGAAGTACTTCAGAGTTGGTACGTTATTTATTAGTAGATGAAAATAACGCAACAGTTGGAGGAGATGACGATGATGGGTTAATTGACCAAATTAGCTCAAGTTCTACTTTTACAAATGTTCCTTCGGGAGACTATGCAATCTACTATTTGTACTTTGATGCAGATGATAGATTTGCTATTGATCCACTTACTGTAAGAGATGGTTCTATTAGTGCTTTGAAAAATTTAGGAATTGAAGGGCCAGTTGGTACTTGGACTTCTACAAATCCTGATTTTGTATTAATTATGTCGGGTGTGGCAACAGTTAATGGGCCAGCCTGTGATCCTTGTCCAGGATTTAATGTAGGTAACTTTGTTTGGTTCGACTCCAATGGTGATGGGGTACAAGATCCTGGTGAGCCTGGTTTCCCTGGTGTCGTTGTGAAAATTTATGACGCGAATGGTAACTTAGTAGGTACTACTGTTACTGATGCGAATGGTAACTATGCTTTTGAAGTTGGTGCTGGAACCTACTACTTAGAAATTGAGTATCCTGCATTTATGGAAGGTACAGCAGCTAATGCTACAATTGATGGTTTTGATAGTGACTTTGATGCAGATGGTTTAACTGGACTTTTTACCGTAGGTGCTGATGCTGATTTCTCTTTTGATGCAGGTATCGCTTCAATGGGTAATAACCCAACTCCTATTTTTTGGTCAGGTTTTGAAGGTAATGCTGGTAATGTTGGTAACGAATTAGCGTGGTCAACTGCTACTGAAACAGATAATGATTATTTCGTTATTGAAAGTTCTACTGATGGTGTGAACTTCTCACAAGTAGGAATCGTAAAAGGTGCTGGTACTACTACTAATGCATCTAACTACTCTTTTGTAGATGATGCTGCTAACGATGGTGTTACTTACTACCGAATTGTTTCTGTTGATTATAATGGTAACAAATCAGCTTCTTATGTGATCTCTATTATTCGAGGAAACGTGGATAATGGTATTTCTAATATCTATCCTGTACCAGCAAGTGATATGGTATATGTTGAGTTCCTTAGTAATGAGTTAACCGAAATTACCATTGAAATCTATGATGTTTCAGGTAGAGTACTTACAAGTGCTAAGGCTGATGCAACTACAGGAGTTAACGTTGTTAACTTAGATGTAACATCTTTACCAATCGGAACTTACTTTGTAAATATTACAACTGCAAGTGGTGAGTCTTCGGTAGAGAAAATCATCAAGCAATAATTATTCTTCATGAATAATCATTAAATAGATAAAGTAACTAAATCTAATGAACAGCCTCACTGATTTTTCAGTGAGGCTTTTTTTTT
>JAHDCM010000119.1:0-2103 GCA_020629895.1 Bacteroidota bacterium | reverse complement strand
AAGTAACTAAATCTAATGAACAGCCTCACTGATTTTTCAGTGAGGCTTTTTTTTTGAGTACATTTAAAAAATAAGAGAAGAAGCTTGGTATTCCATTAATAAGTAAAGAGGAAAGAATAAAACCACATAAGCCATATAAGGAACATAAGAGACCGCTTATTAATTAGGTTATTTTGTTATGAGATGATATCAGTTAGGATAAGAGCCGTCGTAGACGATAAAACGGTGGACTTTCAGTATCTCTATATGCATCACTATGTAGGCATCTGACTATTTATGTGTCTTATTTTTCTTATGTGGTTTTATTCTTTGTCGAAAAACTTTTGTCCATGTACTTAAAGATGAAAAAAATACAAAACATTTTTTTCTGATAAGTCGTTGTATAAGCACATCTCAAAAAGCTCATCTTGATTATGAAACAACTGTCCATTCTAAGTTTTTTTACTATTAGTATCTGTTTATTATTAATCACCAACGCTTGTAAAGAAGACTGTCCTGATGAAACGAACTGTAATGGGATAACAATTGACTACACACAATTGACTTATAGCCCCAATCCTTATGAAATTGAAGCACCTGCAACCTTACCTAATCCCAATAATCCACGTTATATTCCAGAAAATAATCCACTAACGGTTGAAGGAGTTGCATTAGGACGAAAGCTATTTTACGATCCTATTTTGTCGGCAGATAGTACACTTGCCTGTGCAGGTTGTCACAACCAAAGTGCAGCATTTACAGATAATGGGAAGCCAGTAAGTGTAGGTGTCAATAAAATGGCAGGAACACGCAATTCGATGCCCTTGTTTAATTTAGTTTATGTAGATGATCTTTTTTGGGATGGAGCTGCTCGTGGACTCGAAGATCAGGCATTAGAGCCTGTTCCGAATCATAAAGAAATGGATTTGCCCTGGGAGGATGCCATTTGTAGACTAATGAACCATGAGGAATATCGGAAAGACTTTTATACTGCTTTTGGGATTGAAACAATTACCAAAGAAGATGTAGTAAATGCCATCGCTCAGTTTGAACGGACTATCATTAGTGGCGAGTCGGTGTATGACCTTAGTCAAACACCAGGTACAGGGGTGAGTTTAGATGATAAGGCACGCAACGGTGAGCTATTATTTTTTAGCGAAGGAGGAGACTGTTTTCATTGTCATAACAACTCTCAATATTTATTTAGTACCAATACCTTTGCTAATAATGGACTAGATTTCACAGCAACATTAGACGATTTTGAGGATAATGGACTAGGGAAGGTGACAGGAAATCCAGAAGATAATGGTAAATTCCGGATTCCTACCCTTCGAAACATTGCACTTACTGGCCCTTATATGCACGATGGTCGCTTTGAAACACTTGAAGAAGTGTTAGAACATTATAGTACTGGTATCCAAGCCTCTCCTAATATTGATCCGATTATTGCTAGTAAATTTCCCAATGGGCTTAATTTAACCGAACAAGAAAAAGAAATGATTTTAGCCTTTTTATATTCCCTTACCGACACCTCTTTTGTAAATAATCCAGCTTACTCGAATCCTTTTGAATAAGATTGTTTGTTGGGCGTGCCGTATATAAAAAAGCGCAATCTTTTGCCACTTGGTTCCACCAGCATTCTTGCTGGTAGTCACAAGTAACAAAAGACTGCGCTTTTTTATACCCGTCGGGCTATCCGTTTGTAGTTGTCTCATCGCTGCCAGTTCCGCATAGTCCTAGCGGTGTCTTCCGCTGTCAGCCCCGCTAGTCCTTGCTCCACAAAGGCAGCTATTTCGTCAAGCTACCACTAATATCCCTCACGCGTAAACGTGCGACGATTTATGTGCAACGTGCGATGAGGGTACTTTGGCAACTCACTATACATAGTATGCTTCCCCATGAGTTGCTTTCTCAAAAAAATGATATATGGAAATAAATGTGCGATGCACACAGGTTTTAAAAAAAACTTGCAAAACAGTAAATTTGATCCGAACTTAAAAAAAACTCGCACATCGCACATCGCACATCGCACATCGCACATCGCTTAATCGTTATATTTATAATGCTTTGGCTTTTTTGTTTTCAATGCCTCGGTAGGATGTGGGACATAATGCCCACGGCCAC
>JAHDCM010000118.1 GCA_020629895.1 Bacteroidota bacterium | reverse complement strand
TTATCTGTTTTAGGGTTTATTTTTGCAGCCATGATGATGATGGCAGGGGTTGGTATAGCCCTTTTTGCTGGATT
Source organism: Bacteroidota bacterium (assembly GCA_020629895.1). Taxonomy (GTDB): domain Bacteria; phylum Bacteroidota; class Bacteroidia; order Chitinophagales; family UBA2359; genus JAHDHP01. Next base: position 9,098 of record JAHDCM010000118.1, on the reverse strand, counting down.
TAGTGGTCTGGAGGCAGGTCTTGGAGCAGGTTTGGGTGTTTTTTATTTATTACTAGGTGTTTTCTATTTAATGCCTTGTTTGTATTTATTTCGTTTTGCAGATGGGATTAATCGTTCTATGAAAACAGGCAGTGAATCTGAACTTACCAAAAGTTTTCAAAATTTGAAATCTTGTTTTCGATTTGTAGGAATTACAACTATTGTGATGATTGCGCTTTACTTGATAGGGATTATTGCTTTTGTATTTTTAGGAGCAATGGGTATTTTTGGAATTTAATGATTAGTAAAGTATATAGTTATGTTAGAACGACCTGAAATACCTATTGAGTCGGAAGATTTACTACGACGTTCTGCTTTTTGGGCGCAGTTTACGGCAGCTATTGGTACTATTATTTTGGTGTTTGGATTGGTAAGAAGTCTGCGAACATTTTCTAATTTGGGGAGTTTGGGATTAGAAGATAATTTAGGAGCTTTTTTATGGTTAGGCGTACTATTAGTTGGTTTGCTTCCCTGCTTTTATTTGTTTAAGTATGCTAGTACTATTGCTGCCTCTTTTAAAACATACGATGAGGCAATTATGAACCAATCTTTTGAGTATCTATACAACGCTATTCGTTATTTAGGCATCCTTGTAATTGTTGCCTTATTGTATTATATAGCAGATTTTGTAATCATATAGATATGTCAGAAAGTTGTTTTATCTGTAAACGTATTCATCAAATCAAAGAAGGGATCAATCCATATTTTGTCAAGGAGCTAGAAACAGGGTATATTGTTTTGGGCGATGGATTTATGATCGGAATATACGGTATGGAGAGGCTCATCGCCCTACGGAGGATGAATTAGTGGTGTTAAAAAAGTTATTATTAGGAGCGTTGAAATAAGAACTAATCATCACTATCATCATCCGCGTCCAAATTGTTACGCATAAAGATTTCGTAAAAGCCAGTATCTTTCTCTTTTTTATTGTAAGGGTACTGTTTTTTTTGTTCGATAAGTATTTGGATGGCTTTATCTAGTACACTATCTGTTTTTCCTATAATATCTTCTAGCGTTGGGGTTGCCCATATATCTGGATGGATACCTGTTCCATCAAATAAGGCTCCATTGGCCCTAAAAGTGGCCATTGTAGAAAGTTGGATTAAAATTTTGGAGTGGTGTAATGTAAAACGTCCACTTCTACCATGTCCTCCTGCATTTGGCATTCCAACTAAGGTAACATTATCTAATTGAGCAAATGCGGATAAGAATACAGCCGTAGAGCCGAAACAACTTTCATCCATTAATAAAACAATAGGTCCTTCGTATTGATAAGCTCCATCATAGGGAGAGATGACCATATAAAAATACTGATCTAAAAATTCTGTTCGGTTAAAATTCCAAGCAGGTTTGAAATTGCGTTTGAATTTCTCAATCGTAGTCCGTTCATCTAATGTCCAATCTTCATAGTCAATAGGATAAAGCCCTCGCTTATAAAGTCCATTTAGTTTGTTGAACTTACTAATAGCAACACTCACTACTTTGGGTTCTGTAATAAAAAAAGGATAAAGTTCAAAAAGAATATGTCGTTCACCGCCTGTATTTCCGCGTACATCAATAATTAATCCATCACTATTTTTGATCGTCTCCAAATGCATTGCTTGTACAGTAGCGAGATAAGCCACCAATTCGTCGTCTGCATGTTTGTCATACATACTTGAAATAGGCAGATAGGCAATGTTTTGTGTGGCGTTAATCAGTCCTTTAGGATGTGCTAATTGTTTGATATAAGGGTATTTTCGATCAGGTAACATATAGGTGTATATGCTTGTATCTTGGTCACCCGTTCGATTTTCTAAGATAATGTGTAAGTGATCACCATGATCGGCACCTAAAGCCTTTAGAATTGGTCGAATATTGGCTAATTTGTTGATAGCAACATGGTGATAACGGGCAGCACAAACTCCAGCGACTTCTACTCCTGCTTCTTTTAATAGGGTTGTAAATGGAATATCATTAATTTGTAGGATGTATGGGAATTCGTCTACCCATAACTGCTGACAGGTAGGATGTACTGCTACGGCACGATCCGCTTGTTGAGTAATTACAAATGGGAGGTAACCATCTTTATTTTGTTCATTAGTACTGATTTCATTAGGGTGAAATACTTTTGCGTGGGTATCTCCTAAAAGACCGATAAAACGTTGAATATCTTTTGCTAGGGCATCAATTCTCTGTTCTTCTTCCAAATTGTTTCGAAGAGAGTCTAAATGACGGCTATAATTAATATCGTTTAGGTGCAAATAGGAGGCATAGCGAATTAGATACTCTTCTAGTTGATCTAGGTCTGCTGTTGCTTCTGGTTTTGAAATGTATTGTGCGAATGCCACTTGAAATAGTCCGCAGAATAACATTATAAGAAATGCAACCCTATTGATTGTAGGCAATTCTAGAGCTTTTTGGGGTTAATGTTATGTGAGCGTGAATTTGGTACGTTAGTGTGGCATAAAAATAATACAGATTCAGCAGATTATAAGTATATAAGGCTAATTTTTTTACTATTGTAAAAAATATATTATGTTACCGAATCACTGTCAAGTTTCCTTTTCTGCGGAGTTGTTTTCCACAGATGGGGTTGTCATAATCTAAAAACCAAACATATACACCCATTGGTGCAGGTGTTCCCCTAAAATAGCCATCCCAAGATTTCTGAAGATCATTGGTTTTAAAAATTAATTGCCCCCATCGGTCATAGATTTTGAATTCATAATTAATTAATTCGTTATCAATACAATCTGTAATGGCCTCTATTCGGTCATTAATGCCATCATCATTAGGGGAAAAAGCAGTAGGAATTTGAATATCACAACCATTATTAAATTCGGCAACTTGCACATCTACGGTTGCCGTACTGCTACCACAGGCGTTGGTAATTGTAACATTATAAGTACCTGATTTTTGCACATAAAATTGTGAGTTACTAGACCCATCTTGCCATTCATAAGTGGCACCTGCCCAAGTTGCATTTAACCAAAAAGCCTCTCGTTCACATCGAGGGCTTTCCCATTGAATATCAGGTAGTTGAGTGACCTCTACAAGTACCTCACTCTCAAAAGTGGCACAGCCAGATACGTCTAGTACTTGGTAAGTGTAAACTGTTGTTGTATCGGGAGAAACAGTGAGGTCAAAATCATTGCGTTGTAGCTCTGGCCAATAAACAGTACCTTGATGAGTGCCAATAACACTAAGGGTAATACTTTCTCCTTCACAAATAGCCTGATCATCTACGGTGAAATAGACTTCACCTGGATCAATAACACGTACTAGAATGCTGTCGGTATAGGTACAGACAGTGCTACCCGAAATAGTATAATGAAGGGTTATGGTAGAATCTGCGATAAAAGATAAACTACTAGAATCGCTTCTTATATTTTCCCATTCTACTATTCCGTCGTAATCTCCTTCAATAGTGACAGTAACAGTATCACCTTTACAAACACTTGTATCTCTACTAAAAGGAGCTAAATTAGGGAGAGGAAGTACTTCGATTGTAATTGAGTCACTAATTGTCTCACAAGCATCTTTATTACTAGCTTCAAAATAATAGGTTGTTGTTGCTGTTGGGGTCACCATAATACGATGACCATTTTGTTCTAACTGCGGCCAATAAATTTGGTCAATATATTGCCCTTGTACAAGCAACTCATAAGATTCTCCTTCACATATACTTGGCGTTTGTAAACTATCTAGTTCTACGATAGGAGGAGGATTTAAGAAAGGCAGTGAATCTTGGAGGTTAAAGACACAACCTGTCAATGAGGTTAATTCAACGCTAAAAACTTGTCCTTCTTGTGGCTCTTCAACTTGTATCATACGGCTTGTATCACCCGTAGACCAACGATAACTGGCAAATCCAGGAGGCACTTCCATCATTAAACTCGTTACGCCTTCACAAAATTCATCCCGCGTGATTTGAAAAGGATGGCAAGCCGCATCGACATACGCATAGCCTGCATGTCCACCTTGCGCACAATCAGTTGTGATGAATTCAACGGTTACTTCTTTCCCAATATATTCATTAAGGGCAATTCCTACGGTTGTCCACGGACGTACACGCCAGCCTTCTTCACAACTTTCAAATCCTTCAATAAACTCAGCTGCTCTTACTTGATATTCTCCACAAGGATATAGCTCTCCATTTTCATCAAATACTCGCAATTCAAAACGCGGTTGTTCAAAATGTTCGTGTTCAGGGTCATTGAGTATAACTGCATATTGAAAAATAAATGCACTATTGTCGGGAGTAACTTCAAAGTTTTTGACAATACGTTCTGCTTTTGCTCCAATAGATTCATTACCTAAACGTAGCGAGTGATTGCCTCCTAAAGCTACCATCCGAATAGTATCCCAACGTTCACAGTGTTCACGAGCTATGGGATCATAGCCATCATCTAGCTCAGTGATTTTATGTTGCTCTTTGCTAAAACCAAACTCTTCAATGACGACTGTACCATCTTTGTCTATGTAACCCGTATAGCCTTGCCAGCCAAGCGTGTTTCCTAGTTCAAAGTTGACATTATTACAAGCGGTTTGAGAGAAAGCAGGTGAAAGGGTATGAGAGAGTAAAAATAAATACAAGGCACGTTGAATAGATACTGAGACAAGTTGAGACATGTATATGATGGTTTTTGTGATATTGATTGAGGCGTAGTCAAGGTCAATAAGGGGCAAAATCTATGCGCTTTTCATATACTTCCGTCAATGGAATGTCATATATGAAACTACATTTGTATTGGTAAATTGTAAGTAGGGCGTTGTTATTGGTTTTTAGACGAAATAAGGAAAGAGCTAGGCGTATGTCTTTTTTACATTAGTCTGATAGAAGCTAAAAAAATGGCAAGATAGGGCAGGATAAAAAAGAAAAAGGCAATATCGTAGTGTTTTACTATGATATTGCCTATGGATTAACTTAGTGGTTTATTAATGAAACCTATTCTTTATACATTACTAAATGTATGTTTTCTAATAAAAGAAACGTTCACTTACAATTTTGCCATCTGCAACCTCGTACACACAAACTTCATTATCAGTCATACGTTCCTTTCCTTTGTAGGTGATATCCATCCACATCCCTAAAGTGAAATGACGGCCAGCAACAACAGGATCAGAAATACCCGACCCATGAAATTCTTCTACCATCTCCTGCCATTTTTTACCTTTGGCTTGAATAGCTTCCATCCCTTCTGCGGCGGGCCATTCGGAACCAGGTGATTCATGACTAGAACATTGTGGTGCGTAAAGTTCTTTGTAAATCTCCTCAATTTTATTTTGGCGATACAATTCAGTAAAACGATTAGCTACTTCTTGAGTGGTCATATTATTTTGTTTAATAAATGAAATGAAAAAGCTAGATAGGATGAAACAAAAATACAGTATTTGGCAATAATATCCAAAGGAAATGTGTGTTTTGTTATCTAAATTCTTTTTAATTTAGTATTTTGTTACTTGTGAAGCTTCCGACGAAAAAAACCTTGTCGCATACGAAAGACCCATCTTTTCCCTTTGCTAGTAGCTGGTACTCCAATCACTTCCTGACAATTAGGACATTGTAGGTTCGGAACTTGGCTAATGCGTTCATAATCAGACCTAGCGAGTGCAGCTAATGACTCAGGAGCAGTGATGTGTGCAAAATACAATCGTAGAATACCTTTTCCTGCTCCAAATTTATGGTAAGTGAGCATATAAGTATTGCATTTGGCACAGTGAATAGAATATTCCTTGTAGTTTTTTCCCATTTTATATATCATTGTAAAATGAACAGTCTATTTTACACCTATTTCCAACTTGGATTCCAACATATTTTAGATCTAAATGCCTATGACCATTTGATTTTTATTGTAGCTCTATGTGCTTTGTACAAGGTGGCCGATTGGCGCAAAATACTCATTCTTATTACGGCATTTACAATTGGCCACTCCCTCACACTTATCCTTGCAGCATTAGATATAATTCGTTTTCCAAGCCTACTCATTGAAGCTTTAATTCCTATTACCATTATACTAACGGCTACTTACAATCTATTGCCTCATCATCAAGTACAAGATCAAAGCCAAGTAAACGTCACTGCACTTTACCCACATTACCTAATGGCTCTACTATTTGGACTAATTCATGGAATGGGTTTTTCTAACCAATTTAAGGCATTACTTATGAAAGACCAATCTATTATCGCACTTCTTTTTCCATTCAATATTGGTATTGAAGCAGGACAATTACTGATTGTAGGTGCTGTAATGCTGGTAAGTTATATTTGCTTAAATATACTTCGTGTTTCTCATCAAGCATGGATTCGAGTTATTTCTTTTATAGCAGGAGGTCTTGCCATTAGTTTACTGTATAATGTCCTAACAGGAGGATAGAAAATTAGTTACCCAAAAAATACCTATCTTTGCTTTAAACCATCACCTACTCCTGTTACCATCCAAATATCTAAAATGGTCATTAAAAACTTCGATAAAATTAAGGAACTATTTATTAATTATCTGGGCGAAAAAAAGCTTCGTAAAACGCCTGAACGAATGCTTATTTTAGAAGATATCTATCACCGAAAAGATCACTTCGACGCTGATTCTCTTTTTATTAGCATCAAAAGTAAAGAAAATCGTATTAGTCGTGCTACCATTTACAATACCCTCGAACTACTGGTAGATTGCAATTTAGTAAGTCGCCATCAATTTGGTAAAAATAAAACCTACTACGAAAAATCATACGGTTTCCAGCAACACGACCACCTCATTTGTTATGAATGTGATAAAGTACTTGAATTTTGCGACCCACGTATTCGCAATATTCAGGATATGGTTTCCGAAATTTTCAACTTTGAAATTGTCAAACACTCCCTCAATTTTTATGGTGTGTGTGCGAATAAAGATTGTGAAGGAAAGAAAAAAGCAATTCGATAGACTGCTACATCATATTCAATATCCAAAACAGAATTCGGAAAACCTGTTTGGTCTTCTACTTCTTGTGCTAGATTACTACCTGTTTGAAATTCAATAAACTCAACATCAATAATATCGCCTCTTTCTGCAAAGGTGATGATTTAATTTTTTTTTGGCTATTTTGTGCAATAAACAACCAGACTTGAGTGTTAATAATTTGATTATTTGTTAATTTATCTTTTATCCTTTCCTTTTTATTTTTTCCTTCCTGACTAATACTTACCTTTTCTTGAGGTAAATAACTACCATTTGTATTTAGCGAATGGCCCATACATATTTAGTATTTATTGATTATTTTTTTATGAAATTATTTAACTACCTTTTTTTAGTTCTCTTCCTTTTTTATTCCAATACCTCCATTGCACAAGGCTTCAAAATTCTACCGCCTTCTACTGCCTTATATGGCGGAGAAGATAGCTCAATAGATATGATAAATAGTAGAGAAATTCGGGGTTTAGAGATTGAAAACATTACCAACCAAGATTCACTGACCAGATATGCATTTAAAAGTAATTATATCCCTTCTTTTTTGGGGTGGGGGTTTTGTCAATTAGCTACACAATCTTGGTTAGGAGAATTTCTTATCTATAATGATGGGAGACAAGTTATTCAGAACTATGAAGATGTCCAATTTTATTTTCCTGCAAATATGCAAGTAGGAGATACTTGGATCATGACCGATGTAGATAGCCTGCAACTGAAAGCTACCCTTGAACAACAAGTAGCAGAAACTTTTATAGGACTTACAGATGAGGTCATGACCATTCGCCTAAAGATAGAAAAAAATGGACTCGTAGATGAGACACATGTTTGGCATGATCGCGTCATCAAAATTAGCCAAAATTTTGGTATGATCGAATGCCCCATTTTTTATGACTTCCCTTATCATGATACATGGCGAGCAGGTAGTTCTGTAAAACTACTAGGACTTACTGAGCCACAAGCAGGTATGCAAAACCTAAGCCGCAAAGAGATATATGGATTTACAGCAGGTGATGAATTACATGTAAAATATCAGTTTGAAAAAAGAGAAGCATTTTATGGTGACGCTTTCGGAGTACCTGACAGTGTTGCTGTACTTACTCATTTTTATAAATTTCAAATATTACAGATACATGATAATGGTAATTTTGATGTAAAAAGAGAGCTAGTTATTTCAACAGGTGTGAAAATCGGTTACGATTATCAGAATGAGAAAAAGTACTATAATGAGTATATCGTCGAAACATTTACGAATCAAAAAAGCTTACCCTTTTTAGAAGAAGAACTGGAGGAACGATCTTTCAATGTGAAAATAGACCCAAAAGATTTAGATGAATTTCCATTATCAGCTCATTGTTCACGCATTGTGTACCAACAAGGCGAACCAGGAGAACGTATTAAATACACCCTAATTGCAGATGATGAGTTTTGTGGCATAATGGGACTGATTGATTGTCATCCGCGAATTCAATACTTAGAAAACTTAGGAGGCCCATATACTTTTTGCGAAAATATGTCTCGTTGGGTCGAAAAAAGAGAATTAGTATATTACAATAGTGCTACTCAAGGCGAAAACGGGACACCTTTCAATACAGGTATATTTGCCTTTACTTCTGTTGATGATGCGCCAGTTATTAACCATCACTGGCAGGTTTATCCCAATCCCATTCACAAAGATCAGCCAAGTTTAATACTCGAAAATGAGCAAGTTTGCTCCCATTGTGAGGTCACTTTATTCGATATGCAAGGACGTATCGTATATCAAACAAACCTTAACAATGCAAAAGTTATCCTTCCCATGCAAGACATCCTTCCTGGGCAGTATATGGTACAAGTCAAAAGTAATGAAGGGGTGATGACCAAGAAAGTTATACGGTTTTAAAATCCAATCACCCCATCATCCAATCACCCCATCATCAATAACTGGGCGTGTCCTTTTTTCGCCTCGCCTGTCAATGCCCCAAAGGCATCAACAGGCACGAGGCGAAAAAAGGTCGGGCTATTCACTTGTAGTTGGCTCATAGAAAAAGGGTGCGGCTTTTACACCTAGCAGTGTCTTCCGCTGTCAGCCCTGCTAGGTGTAGCCGCACTACTTTTCTATTTCACCAAGCTACCGTTACTATCCCTCACGCGGTA
>JAHDCM010000117.1 GCA_020629895.1 Bacteroidota bacterium | reverse complement strand
TCTTGATTTTACAATCAGGCTTAGAAAAAACATCTTTTTCGACCTAATTCTAAAATCAAGACAGCCTCTGAGTAATATTCATACTATTATGAAAAAAATATTCTTTCTAGTTTTATTCTGTACGTATTATGCTTCTTCTATATTCGCTCAAACATCAGAAGGCGATCTTGTGGAAGATGAACTCACATACATTGCAGTAGATGAGTTTGTTAAAAAAAAGCCCCCTTCAGATATTGCCAAAGGCATTAAAACACTTACCCAATATTTAACCCAAGATTGGGAAGATGACTTTAAAAAGATTCGTGCCATCAGTGTGTGGATTTCTTATAATATTCGCTACGATGTCAAGACCTATTTGAAAAGAGGCTATGAATGGCGTACCGCTGCAAATGTACTCAAACGAAAAAAGGGAATTAGCCAAGATTATGCGACTTTATTTAATGCAATGTGCAAGGAGGCGGGTTATACAGCCGTTTCGATACCAGGTTATACCAAAACGATAGAATATGAAGAGATGGATACATTTTATCGTAGTAATCACGTATGGAATGCTGTTATGGTGGATAGTACTTGGTATTTAGTAGACCTAACGATGGCTAGTGGTTATTTGATACGTAAAAACTCCAAACCAGATGGAGTTAGCAAAACATTTACAGGGCCATTTCATACTAGCAACTTTAAATACAAAAAAGAATTTAATGGTGCGTACTTTTTAGTGGAACCCCAACAGTTGGCGTATAGTCATATTCCTGTTGATCCAATGTGGCAATTAAATCACCACCCTGTATCTATCAGCACCTTTGAAGCTGGCAACAAACCCATTACCAAACATCATCAAACAAGTCAAGCTAAATCGGATACCGCCTTGCATTTTGAAAAGGCTATTTTGAGCTATTTAGAAGGCGACGAATTGTTTCGCCAAGTGGTCACCGCTAACCATTCTCGTAAATATAACAAACGTAACCACCGTGTACAAGCGTACAATTATGCTGCTTATGCCGACTTATTATCTACCAAAGATGGCAGCTTTAAAAATGCAATGAAACAAGGAGTACGTTATTATGAAATGGCAATTGAAAATGGGAATTTATACAAGGAGGATAATAAAGCCAACTATAATAACGAAAAAGCGAAACTAAAGTTACGCAATGAAACGATGATGCAGCCCAATAGAACGCAATTTGAAGCAAACAAAAAGCGTAGAAAGGAATTTAGGCAACATAAAAAGAAGATAAAGCAAGATAATAAAGCAGCGCAAAAAACAATTGCCGAATTAGAAAAGAAAAATAGAGCTACATTTGGCGATAATATTAATGATGTACAACGTACTAAAAAGTCGAATGAAAAGAAAGAGACCGCTGTTGCAGAAAACAAGGCACTCTTAAAAAAGAACCAAGCTATCATCGAATCATTAGTACCACAGTTAGAACCATTCGCACCACAGGTAGATAAAGACTTTTCGACGATTAAAGATAATTGGAAAGAGGCACGTCATACCTACACGATCGCTCCCCTATTTGTTGATACAATTATGCAACTCAACATGCATGACCGCAAACTTTCTCAAATCAAAACGTATGAATATTCTTTGGATAGTGTACGCCAAATATATCACAACGCATTAGATCAGAATAAGCAATTAAACAAGACTATCTATAAACAACTAAAAACACGTAGTGTCATTAACGACTCCATTATTGGCTTATTAAAAAGCAATAAAAAACTGATCAAAAGAAATATGAAATTTAGTGTAACAGATCAAGGAGAAAAAGCAAATTACGAAGCAGCTAATCAGTTAATGGAGGAAATGTACAAACAAAAAAATCGAAAGTATTACCAACAAATTGCCTACAATAATGCATGGTTAGAATATTTAAGAGACGAAAAACGATTGGGTAAAAAAGAAAATCGAGTATTGAAAAAAGAAAAGAAAACTGAAGATGCTCGCTTTAAGCGATTAAGCAAATATTATAAGTATCTTTTTGACTTAGAAAAAAAGAATATCGTGGACTTACTCAAAAACTCTAAGTCAAATATGAGTCGGATGAAACGGAAGATATAACAATGAATAAAAATTTGCGTATTTTTGCAGGCTTTTTGTTTATACCTTACTTCTAATTCGAACATACCTAATGGTTAGTTATAATAAATTTCAGCTCGACAACGGTCTAAGAGTTATTGTACATGAAGACCAAAATACCTCTTTAGCCGTCGTAAACCTACTCTACGATGTAGGCTCAAGAGATGAGCAGGAAGACAAAACAGGCTTCGCACACTTATTTGAACACCTCATGTTTAAGGGTTCAAAACACGTAGCTAGTTTTGACGGACAACTCAATCTAGCAGGTGGTGAATGCAATGCTTTTACAAGTACTGATATTACCAACTACTACGACGTTGTACCTGCCTCCAATCTTGAAACAGCTTTTTGGTTGGAATCAGATCGTATGATGAGTCTAAAATTGACACTTGATGAACTAAATGCCGAAAAGGATGTGGTCTGCGAAGAGTTTAAAGAACACTATATCAACCAGCCCTATGGGAATGCCATGCATCAAGTACGCAAATTAGCTTACAAAGTACATCCTTACCAGTGGCCTGTTATTGGAAAAGAGCTATCGCATATTAGAGAAGCTGAATTGAGTGATGTACGCGCCTTTTTCAATCATTATTATAGCCCCAACAATGCCATTTTATCAGTGGCAGGTGGCGTAAAAACCGACGAAGTAAAACGTCTCGCTCAAAAATGGTTTGGAGAAATTGAAGCGAATCCCAACCTCACCCAACGTTCTCTACCAAAAGAACCACCACAAGAAGGCTACCGATTCCATCGTATGGAAGCAGACGTACCTGTCGATGCCCTTTACATGGCTTTCCATATCTGTGATCGAAAACATACCGATTATCATGCTACCGACCTATTAATAGAAGTATTATCAGGCGGCACCTCTTCACGTATCTACCGATCACTCATTCGCGAACAAGAACTTTTCAGTTCACTAAATGCCTTCCCAACTGGAGGCTTTGATGAAAGTTTGTTATTTATAACTGGCAAACTCAATCCTGGTGTTAGCCTCGAACAAGCAGAAGCAGCCGTATGGAAAGAACTAGAGCGATTTAAGCAAGAGCGAATTAGTGAGAAAGAGCTACAAAAAGTAATGAACAAAGTAGAATCCTCTATTGCTTTTTCAGAGGTAAGCATTGGCAATAAAGCCTTTTACCTCGCCTATTTTGAACTGCTAGGAAACATTAGTGATGTCAACCTAGAAATCAACAAATACCAACAGGTGACGATTGAGGATATACAGCGAGTGGCTCAACAAATTTTCAGTAAAGAAAACTGTTCTACTCTGCATTATTTAGCGAAGAAAAAATAAGATGAATAACAACGTATCAAAACCGCTTGATAGAAGTCAAGCCCCGCCATTAAAAAGTATTGACAAACTACATATTGGTGCACCCAAACGATTCCAACTCAATAATGGTATTCCTATTATTGCTTTTGAGGCTCCCGAACAATCGGTGATGTATATCAACCTCGTATTTAATGCAGGCAAATGGCATCAAGACGAACCATTAATTGCCTCGTTTACTAGTCGCTTACTACGAGAAGGCACCCAAAACTACTCCCGTCAAGAAATAGCAGAAGCCATTGAATTTTATGGCTCCAATCTGCGTACCCAATCTAGGGGCTACTATGCACAAGTCACCCTTTCTTGTCTAAGTCGCTATCTACCTCAAATGCTGCCCATCCTAAAAGAAATTTTACAGGCGGCCACCTTCCCTCAAAAAGAACTAAATACAATTCTTAACAATAGCAAACAGAAGCTACTTGTAAGTCGCGAAAAAAATAGTGTCCTCGCCGAAGAAAAATTCGGAGAATTATTCTTTGGTGGCGAGCATCCTTATGGCTATGTCGTACAAGAAAGCCACTACGACCAAGTAAACCCCGAAAAACTCGCTGCCTTTTACAAAAAACACTACCATCCAGGTAATTGCACCATCTATATGGCAGGCAAACTACCCGAAAACAGTATCGACTTACTCAACGAATATATCGGAGGAAACGACTGGAAAATACAAGGAAAAACACTTGATCGCCCCTACCTTCCCCTTGCCTGTAAAGCTACCGAAAAGGTACATTATATTTCTAAGCCCGGCTCTGTACAAGCAGCCATTCGCATAGGAATGCCCCTATTTAATAAAACACATAAAGACTTTCCCGCTTTTTTTGTACTCAATACCATTTTAGGCGGTTACTTTGGTGCGCGTTTAGTCAAAAACCTTCGAATGGAAAAAGGGCTAACTTATGGCATCTACTCTACCATTACCTCTTTATTGCGATATGGCTACTTTTATATTGGCACCGAAGTCAATGGCGATCAATGGGAAACCGCCATCAAAGAAATAATTTTTGAAATCAATCGTTTAAAAAAGGATTTGGTTAGCCAAGATGAGTTACAACTCGTTAGAAACTACCTATTAGGCAATTTGTTATCTAGTTTAGATGGAGCCTTTAACCTCGCTTCTACCCTACAAGGTGCCTACGCCTATAATATGGACGCCAATTTCTTTCATCAATTAACAGAAACCATCAAATCTGTCAGCCCCGAAGAATTGCAAGCACTTGCCATCAAATATTTTGATACCGATAAGATGCTTAAAATCGTAGTGGGAAAATAATCTGATACCCAATGAATTGGAAACGTTTTATTCAAGTACTCACCTGTTATTGTTGTTTTATTTCTTTTACTGCTACTGCTCAAATAGCAGTACCTGACCTGCAATGTGTTAATACTCAAGCAGACGGAAGTGTCTTATTATCTTGGGTAAATACCGACGGGGAAAATGGAACCATTACCTGTGGCTCTACATTCGATCATTATATCGTTTATGTTGCAGACACAGAAACGGGGCCTTTCGAAGTACTAACAACAATTACTGACCCAACACAAACAACCTTTGTTGATAACACTTCCGACACCACCAATCCCTTATTTTATTTTATCAGACAAAGCTGTGGTGGCAACGAATCTGCGCCCTCAGATGTGGTTAGCGCAGGACGACCAGAGCCACCTCCTATCATCAGCGTCACTGTATTAGATGACAATTCTACCCAAATTACCTTTCGAGAAAGCGAATCGGCCGATGTAGCAGGTTATATTGTGTATCGACGTGCCGATGACGGCATCTCTATGCTACCACATGACACCATTTTCGACGCATCTCAACTATTTTACACGGACACCAAAGATGCACGACCAGGAGAAGGCCCAGAAGCCTATAAATTGGCTTGCTTCGACGAATGTTTTCTAGCAGGTTCAGAAGTAGGACGCACCAACCTATTTCCACACGAAACGGTACACCTAACTGTTCAAAATAGCGATTGTGAAAGCGAATTTGAACTAAGTTGGACTCCCTATGTTGGTTGGGATACCGAACTCCTAGAATATGAAATTGTAGTAGGAGAAGTAGGACAACAATTTGAATCAATTGCGATGGTACCCGCCACCCAAACCAATTATACCTATTTACTGCCTGCTGATAAAAATGCTGATTGTATTCGCATTGTCGCCCACCACCGCGACAATATTACCAATTCCAATTCCAATACCGTCTGTGCCAGCCTGACTAGTACCAATGGCCCTGATTATATTTATATCACTAATGCATCCGTTATTTCTGACAATGAAATTTCTATTAGTTGGAATATGGATATGGACAACAATATCACCACCCTCAACCTTACCAGAGGCTCACAAGACAGCAACAGTTTAGCCCTGATTACTCGCATTAACGAAACACCAAGTGCAAGTATGACCTTCCTAGACATGCAAAACGAAGCGGATAAATTTAGCTATTATTACCGTATTCAACACGCCGACGAATGCGACCGTAAACGCAATTCTAGCTTCGCTCGCACGATGTTATTACGCGCTCGCGATCAATTCAACCAAACCAATGGGCTATCTTGGACACCCTTCGAAATTAGCTATGGTACTGTTGAAAATTATATCGTTTATCGCAGCGAAGATGGAGGCAATAGCTATTCGCCCGTTCTTACCATCGAAGACCCCAATAGTACCACCTTTCAAGATGATGTAACGGGTAATGCAGCAGGTAGTTTTTGTTATTATATCGAAGCCAATTACACCATCAACCTACCCGATGGCACTCAAGAAAGCCTCAAAAGCAACTCCAACCAAGCATGTATCCAGCCCGTAGCCCGCATTTTCTTACCCAATGCCTTCACTCCTACCGCCGCTGGAAACAATGTATTCAAACCCAAAATTGTCAATAATAACTACCAAAGCTACAATATGACCATTGTTAACCGCTGGGGAGATACTGTCTTTCAAACCGATTCTCCTGATGATGGATGGGATGGGATTTTCAAAAGCAAAGTCGCTCAACAAGGAGTTTATGCCTATTATATCAATATGGTCACTGAATCGGGCTTCACCATTGAGCGAAAAGGAACCGTCATGTTAATACGTTAATAAGGCATATCATTCAATAACTCAATAATTCAATCACCCAATCACCCAATCACCCAATCATCATATACTGGGTGTGCCGGGTATAAAAAAAGCGCAATTTTTTGCCACCTATGTCCACCAGCGATGACGCTGGCGGGAGCAAGTGGCAAAAAGCTGCGCTTTTTTTATACCCGTCGGGCTATCCGCTTGTAGTTGGCTCACATCCACTAGTTCCGCATAGTCCTAGCAGTGTCTTCCGCTGTCAGCCCTGCTAGTCCTTGCCTCACAAAGTGGCTGTTTTGCCAAGCTACCACTACTATCCCTCACACAGAAATAATAAGAGAAATGGAGGAGTAAAAATGTTTTCGTTGCACACAGCTAAACGCAGT
Organism: Bacteroidota bacterium; assembly: GCA_020629895.1. GTDB lineage: Bacteria > Bacteroidota > Bacteroidia > Chitinophagales > UBA2359 > JAHDHP01. Next base: position 2,328 of record JAHDCM010000117.1, on the reverse strand, counting down.
AGAGACGTATAGGAACGATTACCATTTTAGCCTTTGTTCGCTCCAATTTTCTTTTCAAAGTTAATTTTTACATTTTTTTAGTTATTTTGCTGAAATGTGTTTAAATTGTGTCAAATATGAATGAAAAATGAGTGCTATTAAACGAATACAAGTCTCTTTTACAGAGAAGCAATACAAGATGCTTAAAAACTTTAAAGGTGAATTTGGTGATAGTGACGCTGAAATAATTAGAAATATTGTTATGGCATGGCTTGCTGAAAAAAATTTTATTTCTGAGACTGTAAAGAAAAAAATGAATGTAGACAATGAGTAACATACAAGATTTTTTAAATGGGGAAACTAACCATATTTTCATTTTAGGTGATTGTCTTGAAAAATTAAAGGAAATACCAAATGAAACCGTTGATTGTGTATTTACTTCCCCTCCCTACTGGCAAATGCGTAAATATGATTTATCGTCAAATGGAAAAGTACACTTAGGCGATGAAAAAGACCATAAAGATTTCGTGAAAAATTTAGCGAATATCTTTGATGAAGTTAAACGAGTATTAAAAAAATCTGGTTCATTATGGCTAAATCTTGGCGATAAATATCATAATAAGAATCTTATGGGCATACCTTGGAGGGTTGCTATTGAGTTACAAGATAGAGGTTGGATTCTTCGTAATGATGTGATATGGGACCAAATGAAGGGTACACAAAGTGCAAAAGATAGACTAAGGGATGTTCATGAACACATTTTTCATTTTGTCATACAGAAAAAGTATCATTACGACCATGATGCTATTAGAATCAAACCTAAGAAAAAACCTAGAAAGTCTAATAACGGCACTTTAGTTTCCGCAACAGGAGTAAGTGGAGTAAAATATAGAAAGCAAATTACTGAATCAAAAGATTTAACTGAAGAAGAAAAAGCGAATGCTATAAAAGCTCTTGATGATACTTTACTTTCAATGAAACATGGAGAAATTGTTGATTTCAGAATGACAATCAGAGGTTATCAAAGAACTTTTCATAGTGATAATAAAAAAGTAAGCGGAAGAGCAAAAGAACTTGCAGATAAAGGCTATTACATTTTAAAAATGGGCGCGAAAGGGTTCTTACCCTCTGATATTTGGCGCATAGTTCCAGAAGATAAATGGCGTAAAGATGCTCACTATGCAGTATTTCCAGAGGAATTGCTCCTTGCTCCAATTCAAGCTACTTGTCCTGAAAACGGCATAGTGTTAGACCCATTCTCAGGAACAGGTAGTACTGTTTGTACTGCTTTGAAATTAAATAGACGAGGAATAGGAATAGACCTTAGTGAAAACTATATTAAACTTTCTCAACAACGAGTACTTAATTCAGTTAACCTGTTTAACTCAGTTAAACACACCATCTGATATTCCTTTTTTCAATATGTTCGCTTTGAACTGTTCTTGGGTTAAGTATTTTTCTTTACCTGCACCACCTAAAATTCTATTGATACCTTCTAAATCTGTACTTACTTTTTCACTAAAAACCAAATCCCATTTTAATATTGATTCGTTCCAATCTAGCCGAAAAGTTATAAAGTGAATAGGGTCTTCATCATTTGCAGTTCTTAAATCACTTGTATCTACTGTTTTTTTCAGATAAGTCAATGCTACGTCTTGAATAACAAACAAAATTTTCCGCTGCCAGTGGTCAATAATTTTACCTTTTTTATAGACCTGTTGCATCATTGTCTTCATAAATTCATTAGCCCAGTTTATTCCATAAGGATAATTGTCCTTTTCAAATTTACGATTCCTTTTAAAGTCAAGAACTGCTTGCCAAGGCGTACCTGTTGTGCCACCCGCCTGAAATTCTACACATAAAAAATCTTCTATTCTATCAGATTTATCTCTTTGAACCGCCACAAAATCAACATTGCCACCAACACCAATATTAACTTCCGAAACCCATTCAACTGGTTCTGTCCAATTGGGTAAATATTCTTGTTTAATAGTGTCAAACAATGCTTGATCATTAAAACGATGCGGGCATATTATTATTGGTTCATATCTATCCAAGAAACCTTTGTAACCGACACTACACACTCCTACTTTTATATGTGGTTCACTCTTTCTTGGTTTTTTACAAGTATCTTTTAGATATAAACAGTACTGTTCATTGAGTGCTTTCACTGCTAATTCAGAATTGTCTGTATATGGATGGCAGAATATTTCAGTTGGAAACTTTTTTATTTTTGGTTCTTTCATCTGACAAAGATAATCTTTTTTATTTTTCTCTAATTGGACAGGACAGAACGTGCATTCGCCGCGTTATACCTTTGCAAAAGCGATTCATTACAAAATATACGAT
>JAHDCM010000116.1 GCA_020629895.1 Bacteroidota bacterium | reverse complement strand
TGATACACGTCGGGCTATTCGTTTGTAGTTGCTTCATACCCACTTGTTCAGCATACTCCTAGCGGTGTCTTCCGCTGTCAGCCCCGCTAGTCCTTGCTTCACAAAGTGGCTATTTTAGCAAGCTACCACTACTATCCCTCACGCGGTAGCCAATGATTGGGTGATTGCATGATTGAATGAATGATTGTAGGGGCGATTCCTTGTGGTCGCCCAATTCTGAATGATTGAGGCTGCCGCCAGCGTCATCGCTGGTAGAATAGTGACAAATTACAACGGTTAGGCAACTTCCCTTTTAATGACGTATTAATTTGGCATGTTGCTTCACTCCTTCCCGATTAATTACTTCCACCACATATATCCCATTCGCCCAATCAAAAGTATCAACCTGTATCGTCCCATACATTCCCGATTGATACACCAATTGCCCCAATGGATTATAGACGCGGAGTAACTGCCACTGGTGATTACTAGGTAAAACGGTTGTGCTAATCGTCACCCAATCTTGAGTCGGATTCGGATATAAAGCAATAGAAAAATGAGGAACCATAGTAGGGTTTTCAATACTCGTATTAATTTGCACTTTTGCAGGAGTTGGCGTATAGCGAATGGTGCGTTCCCAGTGATTTTCACCATAATAGGTAACTACTGCTCCCCCCAACGTCTCTTCATCACTAGGAGCCAAAATATCAGAAACCCAAAATTCTGCGGTGATACTATCCATTCGAATGTCTAGTAAGCTATAACCGTGGCGAAATAAATCAGCATAGTAGTGATTGGGATTTTCATTGAGGTGGACACGAGTGAGTGCCTCTGCCGAGCTAGAAGGAAGTCCCCCTTCATCATAATTACCTCTCGAAATACTATGTCCTAATACTTCTACTGCTACTGATCCTTCGCCTGTATCGGGGGCATAAAAATCCGCTTCTATTTGTGTGCCAATAAAATCCATTGCCAATCCGAGATGGGCATCTCCCGACAAAATAACATTGTTTTGAATGGCATTGTCTCGAAGAAATTCGTAAAAATGTTTTCGATAAGCAGGAAAGCCATCCCAACTACCTAAATCACGCGTACTTCCTAATGCTGTCCAGCCACTTGCTAGTTTTTGTTGAGCCATGATGCGCCAACGTGCATCAGATTCAAGTAATTGTTGTTCTAACCAATCATTTTGAATGGTTCCAAACAAGTTATTGCCGCCTGTTTCGAGCGTATCCTTATTACGATATAATAAGGCATCCAACATAGTTAAGTCTACTAAGCCACCTACATTAAAGGAGCGATAAATGCGACTAGGATCATTAGGGTCAGGTTGGCGAATGGGTAAGTATTCCCAAAAGGCTTGTACAGATGCATCAAATTGGTCTGTATCAGTGACAACGTCGTGATTATCCCATATAAGGATCCACGGATGTTGCTGACGTGCTGCTCGTAAATCTATATCTAATAAATATAATTGGTGTAAGGCGCGCCATTCTTCCAAATTACTAGGGTATTCAATGGCATTATTGGGTATGCGTATCAATTCATCTGAGTCCATGAAGTCATACACATAATCACCTACATGTACCACAAAATCCAAATCATCTCGTTCACTAATTCGTCGATAAGCATTGAAATAGCCTGAATAAAGACTACTACACGAAAAGGTGCAAATACGTAAATGGGCTACTCCATCGGCCGCTAAGGTACGAGTACGACCTATACGTGATCTATTTCCTGCTACTATAAAGCGGTAATAATAGGTCACACCTGCTCGTAAGCCATCCACATCGACCTTTACCGTCCAATCTCTAGCCACCCCTGTTGGAAATATACCACTATTGATAATGTTCGTAAATAAACTGTCACTTGCCACTTCCCACGCTACCTCAATGGTACCAATGGTACTGTCATCGGGTTCCACTCGCGTCCAGATAATAACGCGTTCTTGTAAAGGATCGCCTGAAGCAACACCATGTATAAAAGGTGCGTGTGCTTCATCGGGGGCTAATTGCAATTCTTGAGCAAATAAAAAAGTAGTGCTACTCAGTAAAAACGTGAATAATAATAGTTTGTGCATGATCTTACTGTACTTAATTCTTATGAATTAGGAGCAGAATTGACAGTAAGATACAAATAATTGAAAAATTATTTATTTACAGCAGCTATCCGACCTACAATTTGTCGAAATGGGTATTGTTGTTCCCATACATGTCCATAAGTATCTACGGCATAAGTGGTATGGTTTAGCTTAATCATATAGGCAAATTCAGTTCGTCCTGTTGGTGGAGCTGTTTTTACACCAACTACCTCCCAATTGGCACTACCTGTTACGCGACCTAATATGGTTCCATTGGGCATGACAAAAAAATGGGTTACATCGTCATGAAGGATGCAGTGGGCTTCAAAACCCGCAGGCGCAGCAATAGTAGCGGCTGGCATTGCTATGGTGTTAGGCGATTGACTTGATGAAGGAGCATTTGGAATGGCAATGGGAGGATGGGTGCGGGTATTGCGATCAGGATTAACCCAGGGATAAGTAGCTTGTTGGGCGAAGGTAGAGGTGCTGATCAACAGGCAGCAAATGATAAGAATAGTTCTCATAATTATAGAAGGGTTATAGTAAAAAAATAGAGTCGTAAAAGTACTTTCGTCGCACATCGCACCTATTACATCGCACATTCACCGCGTTATACCTTTGTAAAAGTAATGTATTTAATAATGTGTTATGTGTGATATAAAGAAAGGACAAACAGCCGGAGGCTGTTATTTGTCGGATAACCCACCAGCGATGACGCTGGCGGCAACTCTGTCGGACGTTTAATCATCAACCGTTCAAACGTCTAGCGCGTTATACCTTTGTAAAAGCAATTTATTGTAAAATATACTATGTATAATGCGCTGTAAAAGTACTCTCGTCGCACGTAAATCGTCAATCGTTCCATCGTCTACCGCGTAAGGGATAGTAGCGGTAGCTTGGTGAAACAGAAGCCTAGTGAAGCTATGACTAGCAGGGCTGACAGCGGAAGACACTGCTAGGCAAATAGCTGAACAGGCTTATGTGAGCCAACTACAAGCGGATAGCCCGACCCCCTTTTTGCCAATCAACCTGTCAGGTTTCAGGAGTACACTACCCAATCCGAATGACGTAATTCCTTAAACCTGACAAGTTTCGATTGGCAAAAAGGGGGACACGCCCAAAAAAATAAAAATAGATTAATCCATTTTAACCAATCCCTTAAATGGCGAAAAGAAATACCGCTTACTGGTATCTTCACATTGAATAAACGGGTGTCGCTCATCGTACAACTCACTCAACATAGCCGTCAATTGAATATCAAATTCTTGAAAAAAGGCTTGGCTCAGTGGCTCTTTTTTGCGGAGATAACGAATACCTTTGTTAATTTCTTTCAGCGCATACAAGCCACTAATAATCGTTGCATCAGGATGACTATTCCAGTATAAATAACTATAAAGGTAGGCTTGGAAGCCTGTTTTGTAATCGGCATCATCAAAATACTTGTGGAGGTATTTATCAATAGGTAATTTGAGGGCGGTTTTTGTATCGTTCAACTTTACCTTTCCTGTTTTATAATCCAAAATACGCACGACTTCCTGCCCATCTACTTGCACGGCATCAATACGGTCAATGGTACCTGAAACGAGTACGAAACGCCCATCAGGTAATTCGATTTCTTTTTCATATTCAGTGGCTTCAAGACCAATAATGCGGATAGGGGCATCGTCACGGTCATTCTCCAATATCTTGTCAATTAGTCGTAAAATGACTTTCTTCAACAACAAATTCTTCCCTTCCTTATGATGCGGAAATTTCTCTTCTCGAAAGGCTTTTAATAAGGCGCGTTCAATCTTTTTCTGATTTTGTCGAATGCCTTCAATCAGCTTATCAGTAAGAATTTTGTCTTGGTGCGGCTTGTATAATAATTCAATGGTGCGATGCAATACATTTCCGAAAATCTTGGGACTAATTTCTTCATCTAAGCTATCGAGTTCGTAGAGTTGGGCAACATAACGCAGGTAAAATTGTACGGGACAGGTAATATACAAAGATAGGGCAGAGGGACTCAATTTTTTGGTCACTCGCTCTTCTACTTCTTCCTCACTATCAAGTTCGATGATTGGTGGCTCATAATCTGGAGGATTGGTAACATAGCGATGTAGTCGCTTCATTACTTCCTTATTTTTTTGAATAATGACCTTGTTTAGTACAGGGTTTTGGGTAGGTAAGGGCGCACTCACCAACTCAGAGCTGTACTGAATATTATCGTATAAGGCCAACTCTTCTTCAAGTTGTAATAGATAACGACTTTTCTCTCCTCCTCCAAAGTTTCCGACTTCGGTATTGTAGCATAAGTAGATATTTTCGGAACGTTGTAGTAGATGGTAGAAGTGATAGGCATAAATGGCATCTTGATCTAAGAAGGTGGGCATGCGGAAGCCGCGTCGTAAATTAAAAGGGATAAAGGTTTGGTGGGCTTTGGTTGAAGGAATAGCTCCTTCATTTAGTCCTAGTACAAAAATGTTTTTGAAGTCGAGTGTTCGTGTTTCCAAGAAACCCATTACTTGAATGCCGCGTAGTGGCTCTCCTGTAAATGGTAGTTTTACCGATTGCAATATCTCCTTCAAAATCTTCCAAAAGGTATCCATATTGATCAACTGACGATATTCGCGTAGAATTTCTTCCAAGCGTTTCATCTGGCGTAAAATCTGGAAAATAAATTCCCGTTCAATACTCAGTTGTCGTTCTTCATGCTCATCAAAAATGTCGTCTTCCTTTTCTTGGTCTGAATTTTCTTCTTCTTGTTTTTTCAACTCATAATAAATGATATTGAGTACCTCATTAAAACAATGGAGTAATTCCTCGTAAGTATCCGTCTTTTGGAAAATGCGCTTGTAAATAGGATGGGTAAAACGTTCTTGGATAGTGGTATCGTAGGCATAAATCATATTGTACTCTTCCAAGTAACGCATATATTTACGCACTCCCTCGCTATCAAAAAACTTAATAAATGGATTATTGAGGATTTCGTAGATGAACTTATTGTAGAAAAGCGTATTCGGTACAGCTTTGGTCGTACCATCTTCTAAAATGATAGGTAAGTCGGGTTCTTTTTTATCAACATCTTGCCGTGTTTTTTGCAAAAATACCATTGACTCCATCAACTGAAAAAGAGGTGTGTTTTTCAGTGGATAACCCATCGTAATGTTGATATTCTGAATGGCTTCAGGAAGGGCATAAAGTACAGGAAATAACATCGACTCATCGCCCAATATAATGGCTGTTTCTTCTATTGCTAATTGCTCTTTTTCTAGTAAGTTGTTCAGTACTTGCCCCAGATGTTTGGCTTGACCTACTTTTAAAGGAACCCCTACTACATGTATGTTTTTGGGATGCTTAACAAGATCAGTTTGTGAATGCCAGTTATGTGATTTACTTTGAAGCCACTGTTTGGTGTATTGGCGTACAAATTTTCCGGCCTCTTGCTTAGGAGATGACATATAATAATGATCAGTATCCCAATAAACAGTCAAATCACCTTGTCGCTCCATCAATTCAATCATCCGCTTTTCGGCATTGCTCAATGCATTAAAACCGCCAAAAACGATTTTGGTAAATGGTAAGTCTAATGTTTTAGCTTCTAATTTTTCTACAATTTCACGTTGCGCCATTCCTTCATAAGTGGCTCCCGTACGCGCTAAGTAAGCGCGAAAATCCTCATAAACCTTACCAAGTATCTCCCAAATACGAATAAATTCATCTTGTAAATCGGTGTCTTCTCCTTCCTTTGCAAGTACACCCCAAAACTTTTTTAGAAAAGCCATATCCTCCTCTGCAACAGGAAATAACTCTTCAATTTCCTTTAAATCCTTGAGGTTTTGAAATAGCTTATCGGCTGGCACCAAGTATTTATCTACTTCGTCAAAGTCGCGTACTACCATTTGCCCCCAATGATAAAACTCATCAAAGCGCACTTCTGGCTCGAATTTGCGGTAACTTTTATACAACTCAAATACCAGCGTTACCGAATCCAATGTCACCTTATCGGTAAGAAATTCGGAAAATTGAACAATACTAAAAATGTGGGGACTCCAAAAGAATTTGCCCTGAAGGCGTTCGGTGAGATATTTGCGAAAATACACCCCCGCCCGAATCGTAGGAAATACGAAACAATAATCTTTTAAGCGGGTAAGGTCCCCGTCCAGATCAATCTGATCAACAATGTATTTTAGAAAGGGACGCACTTAGCGTATGTTTAAACTCGTCAATTAGTCAGATTTCACTAAGCCAATAACTAAACAAATAGTGAAAATAAGGTAAAAAATAAATAAGAAATTCATTTTGAAACCTAATAAAATACCTATGGCAATATGAATCACAATAGTGATAGCTATGCCCATAATACCAATACCCATCAAAGGGTGAATACCAGTTACTTTTTCGTCACTCATGGTGTTAGTATGATTGAGTTTTATATTGATGTGATCTATTTTGCCTTACTTGCCACATAATCCCTTATCTTAATCAAATAGTCTACGCCCGAAATAACCGTCATAATAACGGCAATCAACATAAATAAATAAGGAATCCAAGCTAAGTTTGTTTCCAAATAAGGCTGTAAAATCTGGTGAACCAAGATCGCGGTGATGCCTCCAAAGGTAAAAAAGGTTTTTACTTTTCCCAAAAAGTGAGCAGGAACAGCCAATCCTTCCATCGCTGCAAAAATACGCGCGCCCATTACCACCAATTCTCGATTTACAATAACCAGCAACATCCAAGCAGGTAGCAAACCCATAATAGCGAAAATGCTCAAAATAGATATTACAAACGATTTATCAGCAGTAAAATCTAAAAAAGCTCCCGTTATAGATACCCAACCATACTTGCGCGCCCAATATCCATCTAAAAAGTCGCTTACCATCGCTACCCAAACCAAAAACAAGCCCAACCAGAAACGATAGTCCCAAGTTGTTAATAAGATCAGTACCAAAGGAGTAATGATAATGCGAATGAGGCTTGCCCAGTCAGATAAAGTTGGTTGCCACTTCATGTAGTTGGTTTTGAAAACAAGAATGCAAATATAGCGATTATTATTTGTACTTGAGTAAAAACGAGATGAATGGTTAAAAAAGGTTAAGCAGTATTGTAATGTACCCTAGAGATGTTAATTTGTCTAAACTTATGCAACTCTACAATAGTTAAAGACGTTGTAAAAAACGTTAATTACATTCATTCAAATCAAAAAATAAACCACAATCTATGAAGCGTGTAAGCCAGTTAATGATTGCAGCCATCTTAGGAAGCATAATTACATTAGGAGCCTACAAAATGATGGGTTTTGATAACACAGCTACTACAACCGTTACTCAATCCCCTAATCCCCCAAGTCCTAAAGTCTCCGACTCTACGCCTGTTGCTCTTACCAAAATGCCCATACAAACACCCACAGGCAGTGCAGTTCCTGTTGATTTTACTGCTGCAGCCGCCAAAAGTATGCCAGCAGTCGTACACATCAAATCATCCGCAGGACGGGCTACCACTCAACGTCGTTCTCAACAAAGAGGTCAACAAGACCCTTACGAGCAATTTTTTAGAGAATTTTTTGGAGATGACTTCTTCTCTGACCCCTACGGCGACCCACGCCGTGGAGGACGCGCACCTTCCCAATCAACAGGCTCAGGAGTGATTATCAGCGATGATGGATACATCGTTACGAATAATCACGTAATCGACGAAGCCCAACAAATCGAAGTGACCCTCTTTGATAAACGTTCTTTTCCTGCTCAAATTATTGGAACAGACCCAACCACCGACTTAGCCCTCATAAAAATTGAAGGAAACCAATTTCCCAAACTAGAACTCACCAACTCTGATAATGCACGCGTAGGAGAATGGGTACTAGCCGTAGGTAATCCCTTCAATCTTGCTTCTACTGTTACCGCAGGAATTGTCAGTGCCAAAGGACGTAATATCAATATCCTTAAAAACAAATACGCCATTGAATCATTCATTCAAACAGATGCGGCAGTGAATCCAGGTAATAGTGGTGGCGCACTCGTCAACACCACAGGAGAACTACTAGGCATCAACACAGCCATTGCTACTCCAACTGGAACTTATGCGGGGTATTCTTTCGCAGTACCCGCCAACATCGTCTCCAAAGTAGTAGAAGATCTCAAAGAATATGGTTCTGTACAACGCGGTTTCTTAGGGATCAGCATTCAAAGCCTCGATGGAAACGTAGCCAAAGATCAAGGAATTGATATTTCACAAGGAGTACTTATTGATTCTGTTTTTGTAAGTGGTGCAGCCTACGAAGCAGGACTGCAATCAGGTGATGTAATTATCGCTGCCGGTGGCAATCCAGTTGTGGATAACCCCTCTTTTATGGGACAAGTTGCACGACATCGACCAGGTGAAAGCATGGAAGTTACCGTCAATCGAAACGGGGTAGAGCGCGATTTTCAAGTAAAATTACGCAACAAATTAGGTACCTCTAATGTCATTGCCAATAATAAAAATGGGAATAGTCCAAGTTACGAACTACCCAAATTAGGAATTGTACTCGAAGAAGCAGATATGCGCGTACTTCGCAATCAAGGAGTACGAGGAGGCGTATTAGTCAAAGACATCAAAAAAGGAGGTATTATCGACGAATCAACCGCTATGGAAGAAGGATTTGTGATTACCAAAGTCAAAGATGAATCCGTCAATTCCATAGAAGAGTTTGAAGAAGTGGTGATGCAATTACAAGGCGGAATCATGGTCGAAGGCTTTTATCCAGGCGATCCCAATACTTACTATTATGCCTTTGGTGCTTAGATAAAAATGCAAAAAATAAAGAATAGTTAATACATCATACTTTATCAATCAAACCTCATTCCTAAACAGATTGAGGTTTTTTTTGTTTATTTTTTGGGCGTGTCCTTTTTTCGCCTCGCCTGTTGATGCGTCCACGCATCAACAGGCACGAGGCAAAAAAAGGTCGGGCTATCCGTTTGTAGTTGCCTTATAGCCACTAGTTCAGCTTATGCCTAGCAGTGTCTTCCGCTGTCAGCCCTGCTAGTCTTTGCTTCACAAAAGCGGCTATTTCGCCAAGCTACCACTACTATCCCTCACGCAAAAACATTGATTTAATATTACGATTGAATGGATAGGTCTTACTCATTCACTCATTCACTCATTATTACCATGACCCGAAAAGTTATCACCACCGAAGATGGC
>JAHDCM010000115.1:5062-9334 GCA_020629895.1 Bacteroidota bacterium | reverse complement strand
GCTTCTACTTCGGCAAGCTACCGCTACTATCCCTTACGCGAAAAATATGCGACGATGCGTTTTGGCGCGAGGCGCAAAATCTTGCGCCTCTACGTAAATCCTTGGACGAATAATATGCAACGATGCGTTTTGACGCGAGGCGCAAAATCTTGCGCCTCTACGTAAATCCTTGGACAAAAATCCCATAACCATGAATGCTCAACTGATCCGTCAACAAATTGCTTCTTACAAATCCTATATCAATTCGCGCGAATATCGCGATAATTATAAGTGGGAAGCTCTACAACATTTTCAGGACAATTGGAATATCAATGCTCCCGACTTTAAAACGATGTATGATAAAAGCCTTTTTGAGTCTCCCTTACACAATGTGTGGAAACAAAAAAATTGGTATCCTAAAGAGATCATGCTGCGCTTCATTGACTTGAATGTGGACATGGTCCGCCAACTTTTCCGCAATTTATTTGACGAGGATTTTCATTTGGGATTGCGGATCGAGATGGTACACCAGCAGTGTGAGGATTTATTTAAGGAATTGCAGCAAAAAGATCGTAAAGTAATGGATCATTATCATGGTGGCTATCAGGTCATCACTCAATATCTTGCCCTTCGGTATCCCGAAAAATACGCGACTTGCCAGTTTCCTGCCTTTTATCGTTTTATGCAGCAGGTACAAGCCAAAACCCTCCCTATCGAACAGGATTTGGAACGCTACTTCAAAGTTTGCCAGATGCTTTATAAGGGGTTTATTGCTAAAGATGTGGAGTTATTAGAGTTACATAAAAAGCAGTTGCGCGGGCGGTATTATCAGGGAGCGAGTTTGTTGTTGGTAGAGGGGGTGATTGGCAGGAGCATTTATGGAGCCACATAAGACACCTTCATCTCCTCTACCTTCACAAATTTCCTTTTCTTATTATCATACACATAAAAAAACTCCATATACATTTCATCTAATAATCCAAACTCTCCTAGTAATTGGAGAACGACTTTAATATCACCTCCTTTATATTGTTCAAGGTCTAAGTAATAGACTTCTTTGGGGAGGTCGTATTGTGCATACCTTTCTGCTAAATAAGATAAGGGCATCTTTTTCCGATTCAAGATGACTGTTAGTTCGCTTGTATAGCTTGGATTGTTTAGTACCGCTTTCATCTCCTTGATTAATCCAGGGATTTCATCACATGGTTTGCCTGTAAAATCCATGAAAACAGAATAGTCGGCAGTGGAGTTATTGAATTTTTCAATTAGTTGTTGGCCGCTTGTTTTTGAGATAGTTAGATCACTATATTTTATTTGAGACTTATTTTTGTAACTGGATATGGATTTATAGAAGACACCACAGGAACTAAATAGTAGGCAAAGAAAGAGAATAGGGATATATTTCATGGTTGTTTTTTATTTGAAAATGCGTGAGGGATAGTAGTGGTAGCTTGGCGAAGTAGAAGCATGGTGAGGCTTTTGCTGGCAGGGCTGACGAAGGAAGACACTGCCAGCAAAGATAGCCGAACATGATTTCTACGAGGCAACTACAAACGGATAGCCCGACCCGTAATAAGGATTGAGGGACGGGGGGACTGAGGGATTGAGTTGATAGGTCTGGCTGTGTCTCCCCCTGTTCCCGAAACCTTATGGAGGGACACGCCCAAAAATTGAATCCAAAACGCGTAATCCTTGCATATCACATTTGAATTATTTTCAATATCCTTATGCGAGACGTTTCTACCTTCCGTTCTTACGCGAGACGTTTCACGAAACGTCTCTACCTGATATTTTACCCCTTCCATTTGCCTTTAAAAACAACTTCATCTACTGATTTGCGGCTTCGGGGTGCTTTTTCGGAGGCATGATATTGCTCGTCGATACGGTCTAATTCGCCTAATTTGCCAAGAGCAATGGCAGTAAGGACTTGAAAGTTATCAGGAATTTCGAAGGTTTCGACGGCTTTTTCGGGTAGGATGCCTGCCATTTGGTGGAGGTACAAGCCTTCTTGGGTGGCTTGAAGGGCAAGGGTCGTGGCTGCTGCTCCACAGTCGTAGGCGAAGGCTCCATTGGGGCTATCATTGTGAGAGAAGTCTTTTTTTCCGACAACTAGGAGGAGAACGGGAGCAGATTTTGCCCATTGTTGATTCCAGGGGTTCAGACATGCTAGTAGTTTGTCGTAGGTGTCGCCTTCGCCTTTTTGGCCAACAATGAGTCGCCAGGGTTGTTCGTTGTAGGAGGAGGCAGACCAGGTCATGGCTTCGAAAATGCGGTGGAGGGTGTCCCAGCTTATTTTTTCTTCGCTGAAGGCGCGTGGACTCCAGCGTTTTTTAATGACTTCAAGAATATCGGATTGGGTGTTTGCTTCTTTCATTATTGTGGTGTTTAGTGCTTCAAGGCATAAGTAATTATTCAAGTACAAAAAAAGATGCAAAAGTGTTTAGTCATTGTGGGTATTTTGTGGGTTTGTTTGTTTGCTTGTACGAATGACCAAGCTTCTCCTTTGCGCGAGACGCCTTATGACTTGGGGCTTCCTGCTCACTTTCCAGTGATGGATATTCCTACTGATAACGCATTGACAGAGGAACGGGTTGCTTTGGGGGAATTATTGTTTTTTGATCCGATTTTGTCGCGTGATTCGACGGTGAGTTGTGGGTCTTGTCATTTGCCTGCATTGGCATTTGCGGATGGGAAACGGGTGAGTGAAGGAGTAGATGGCCGGGAGGGAATGCGGAATGCCCCTTCTTTGTGGAATGTAGGTTATGAAGAGGCTTTTTTTAGAGATGGAGGAGCAAGAACTTTGGAATTGCAGGTATTGACTCCTATTAGTGATCCGAATGAAATGGATGTTTCAATGGAAGAGGTGGTGAAGCGTTTACAAGCTCATCCTGCATATCCGTTTTTGTTTCAACAGGCTTACGGAAGGACGGCTGATCGGTTTGGGGTAATTCGAGCGATTGCGGCTTATGAACGGACTTTAATTAGTGGAAATAGTGCTTACGATCGGTTTGTGTATGGCGGTGATAGTAGTGCTTTATCGCTATTGGCACAACAAGGGATGCAATTGTTTTTTGGGGATCGCTTGAAGTGTGGGAATTGTCATAGTGGTTTTAACTTAACGAATAATGGTTTTGCGAATATTGGTTTATACGAACAATATGCGGATGTAGGACGTAAACGGGTAACATTGTTAGAAGAAGATGCAGGTAAATTTAAAGTTCCTTCGCTTCGTAATGTGGGTTTGACGGCACCTTATATGCATGATGGTTCTTTGGGTACTTTGGAAGAAGTTTTATCGCATTATGCCAGCGGAGGGAAAGGACATGTAAATCAAGCTACTGCCATTAGAGGATTTACATTGAATGAGGAAGAAATGAGGGCCGTAATAGCATTTTTGGGGAGTTTGACTGAATAATACATCAAGACTTTTTTTAAAAAGCCCCCTGTTCAAATTAAAGAGCAGGGGGTTAGGACAAAGAGAAAAGCATTTCTCTTTATCAAGTTTAATGATTACTTGTTCTCTAATCGGAAGTGGATCACATTAGAGCTACTGTAAAGTTTAGGATCAGATTCATTCTTATTGATCAATCGTCCGTATAAAATTTCGTCTTTCTTGTTGTATCCAATTTCAAAATCATTATTTGAAACGGTCACTTCTAATTCTCGGTTTTTCTTACTTCGATCTTGTTCAAATGTTTGGATGTAGTAATCATCTCCATGAGAAGAATTAAAGTACCAGTTAAACAGTCCAAGATTGGTATCATATCCATCTTTCGCATCTCCTCTATTAGGCTGTGTGATAAAGTCGAATGCCTTACTTACATTATTGGCATAGGTTAAATATACGACTCCTACAAATCGCAATTCTGGTTTTCCTTTTGCCCAACACTCAATCGCACCCATATCTGGACATTTGATGTAAGTGACTGTTTCTTCATCTCCGTGTGTTCTTGCAGCATTAATAGTGTTCGCGTCTTGAAATTCATCAAGAATGGCTCCTCGATCATCACAAATCTCACAGTACCCAATCACTATTACAGGAAAGTCGGGTGCTTCTTCTCCCATATTAATGGTTACAAAATCTCCTCTTAAATTATAACCACTAATGGTTCTTGCATCGTCTTCTTCAGGTTCTACTAAAACAAGTGTATTAGCGGTAATTCCATTTTTAGTAATTAACTCATAAGACTTTTCAGGAGCTAAAATTCGCAGGTCTTGGATACGGTTTGCTTCCTCTAATATAGATTGATCACTACTAGTTACTGCTAAAGCTGATTCCAAACTCGTTTTACC
>JAHDCM010000115.1:0-4962 GCA_020629895.1 Bacteroidota bacterium | reverse complement strand
TCTTTAGCACAAGAATAGAACATTAATAATACGACACTAAATAAAAAATACTTTTTCATTTTACATGAAATGTTTGTTCTCCTGACATACCTTCTCTATTTTGGCACTGTGTTAGAATGCCAATCAATGCTTGCCTATTTTCACTCAAAATAATGCTGCAGTCATTTTTCAAGCAAAATAGGCCTATGATTTAAGTACTATGTAATATAAAATAGAGAGATGATAGTCATTGTAAATTTGGGAGACGTTAAAAAATTAGGTATAAATTACTATATTGGTGGGCATAACACATAGATTTGCCTTGACAAATAGAGCTAAATAAGCATTATTTATCTATTCACAAAATGCAATATCTTGTTACAATTCACAAACGAAACCTATGTAATAATGGTTGAAAAATATAATCATTAAACTTTTTGGAAAGGCATGTTGCAAAGGTACAAAAATAAAATTTAAAGTAAAAAGTTTTTTAATCACACGCGCAAATAAAAATCTTCTCCCATTCCGAACATATCTTTTATCGCTACTTTCACACCATTCTGATCCATCAGATAGCCATTAAAATAGCCATAAGGGCCTTGATATTTGCTTCTAAACAGTAAGAGATTAACATCTACTGCGGTGTGTATGACAGGCGTAAAAACAAGATCAACCATGCCGTATTTATCTTTGATTGTCCAATCGTTTTTAACTCCTTGTGGACGAAGTACTTTTATAGGAGGTAACGGATGTAGTTTCCCATCCAGCCAAAGTCCGTTTTCGTTATACTGTTCTTGGCTAATGACTTGGTTATCGGTAAGATTAAAACCAATTAGACTACCATCAGCTTGATGTCCTGCACCAGTTACCCAATCGTAGATTGTTGGAAAGGGATAATAGCCTTTGTGATCATCAATGATTAGGAAGCTATCAGTAGGGTCAAACACAATATGTTGTTCTCCGATGCTTAACTCACCTTTTAGTGGCATCAAGCATTTGTGGGAATACATGGCCCGTTTTTCGGAAAAAGGCATACAAACGACCATCGGTTCATATCGTTCTACATCGTGTGTCCCACTAAAAAAACCCTTTACATTGGGCAATGCTCCAAACTGTTCGATTTGAACGCGTAGATTGAGCAATTGCGCATCAATATTATGACTAGCATGTAATAAAAATTGCTTGCCTTTATAATGAGCAGTTGTTTCGTACAAAGAGTTGGGTACTTGTAAACTCCAAGTAGGTACCTTTCGTTCATATCGCCATTTTTCTTTGGTTTCTTTGTTATAAAAGATAAATTGCGCCAATGAAAGCTTTTTAGCATTATAAATCGCCACCATTATAAAGTATTGCGCATTCCCCATTTGAAATGCTTGCCATTCGCGCAATTGCATTCCTTTGAGCCGTTGAGGTAATGGCAATTTGTAAGGGCGTGCTGCCTCTAAAAAATTGACCTCTCTAAATGGGTGGTTATAACAACCTACATTAAAACTCCCATTACTTACTACTTGACTTGGAGGCGTTACAATACTTCTTGTATAAGGTATCTGCATGGTATTTATTTTTTTACTTCTGTATTTTAGACTAAATTTATTAGAAGTCCTAAAAAAAGCCTAACTTTGCAGCAAAATTATTTAAAAGACGAAAAAAATTATTTACATAGATGAGTCAGACTTATTTATCAAGTGAAGAAAAAAGAGCCATTTTTAAAGAATATGGAGGCTCTGAAGACAATCCAGGATCAGTGGTAGCACAAGTTGCTGTTTTAACCAAAAGAATCAACCACCTATCAAACCATCTAAAGACACACAAAAAGGATCACGTTACAAGACGATCACTTTTGAAGATGGTAGGACGCAGAAAGCGTTTATTAGCATACATTAAGCGCAAGGATATTATGAAATATAGAAATCTTATAGCCACACTTGGCTTAAGAAAATAATTTTGGAAAGAGGAGTTTAGTAGTAGGCTTAACTCCTCTTTTTCATTTTAGCGGACCATACAAGCAACTATTAGGCATATTCAATATTATTTATTTACCCCCTCAGTAATAGAAATGGTTTATTCATAAGATGATTGAAAAATAAGAACCACGATACCTTTTAGGGCTCTCCTTTAACATTTGCAGGAAATACCGCAGAAACGCAACAGCTAACAGAACTAACGCATAAGAAGATTAACTATGACACATTTGCGTTTTGCCCTTTTCTTCCTTTCCCTGCAACGAATCGGTGATGTGACGTACATATTGACACATTCATCAAATCAACACCTTCTATTACCAAAACAGGAAGTTTACAGTATTTCGATTTAATGATAGATAGCGGACACATATTTAACGTTTTAATGAGCCACCTTTCGAACTTCCTGATTATTAATCTGAAAAAATATTTATATGAACTGGCAAACAGTCACTAAAACCATTGATTTAGGAGATGGGAAAGTGATTTCAATTGAGACAGGAAAAATGGCTCGTCAAGCAGACGGTGCTATTCTTTTACGTATGGGCAAATTGGCCCTTTTAGCTACTGTTGTATCTAGTAAAGAAGTCCGTGAAGGACAAGGTTTTTTCCCTTTATCTGTTGATTATCAAGAACGCTTTGCTTCTACTGGTCGTATCCCAGGAAGTTTTCAGCGCAGAGAGGGTCGTTTAGGAGATCACGAAATATTAATCTCTCGTTTAGTGGATAGAACTATTCGTCCTTTATTTCCCGATGGCTACCTTAATGAAACACAAGTTATTGTTACCATGCTTTCGGCTGATGAAAATATTGAGTCGGATGCACTGGCAGGTTTTGCTGCCTCTGCTGCACTCACCATCTCTGATATACCTTTTGATGGCCCTATTTCGGAAGTACGAGTGGTTAGAAAAGAGGGAGCTTTTATTGTCAATCCATACAAAGAAGAGCTAGAAGGTGTTGACATGGATATTATTATGGGAGCTACCGAAGAGAATGTCATGATGGTTGAAGGAGAAATGTCTGAATGTTCTGAAGAAGATTTAGTAGAGGCCATTAAAGTAGGACACGAAGTGATTAAGCAAATGTGTCAGGTACAAAATGAGCTACGTGCAGAAGCAGGTAAGGAAAAAAGAGAAGTGATACCTGTTGAAATTGACGAAGCCTTAATGCAACAAATTGCTGATTTAGCAAAAGAGAAAATATATGAAGTAGCTAAGTCAGGCTCTGAAAAGCATGAGCGTAAAGAAAAATTCAAGGCTATTGAAGAAGAAGTAGTTGCTCATTTTGAAGCACAAGTGGAAGAAGGAGAAGAAATGGACAAAGCCCTAAAGTCGAATGTTAAAGAATACTTCCATAAGCTAGAGAAAAAGGTGATTCGTACCATGATTCTCGATGAGCAAGTACGCCTTGATGGTCGTGCTTTAGATGAAGTACGTGCTTTGAACTTAGAAGTGGATGTAGTACCTTCTCCTCATGGTTGTTCGCTGTTTTGTAGAGGGGAAACGCAAGCATTTGCAACTGTAACTTTAGGATCAAAACTAGATGAAAAATTAGTCGATAAGGCATCAGGACTTTCAAAGGATCGTTTCTTATTACACTATAACTTCTTACCATTTAGTACTGGAGAAGCAAAATTCCTTCGTTCACCAGGTCGTCGTGAAATTGGACATGGTAATTTAGCCATGCGTTCCCTGAAAATGGTACTTCCTCCAGATGAAGAGAATCCTTATACTATTCGTATCGTTTCAGATATCTTAGAATCTAACGGTTCCTCCTCTATGGCAACTGTTTGTTCTGGCTCTATGGCATTAATGGATGCGGGAGTTCCAATTCGTACAGGAGTTTCTGGTATCGCAATGGGAATGATCTCGGATGGTGAAAAAGTGGCTGTTTTAACCGACATCTTAGGTGATGAAGATCACCTCGGAGATATGGACTTTAAGGTAACAGGTACAAAAGATGGTATTTGTGCTGTACAAATGGATATTAAAGTAGATGGATTACCTTATGAGGTGCTTACTGCTGCTTTACACCAAGCCAATGCAGGACGTAATCACATTCTCAATCAAATGAATGAGGTGATTGCTGAACCTCGCGAGGAGTTGAAACCGCATGCACCTCGTATTGAAATGATCCACATTGGTAAAGAATATATCGGTGCAGTCATCGGAACAGGTGGAAAGGTGATTCAAGAGATTCAAAAAGAAACAAACTCGACCATCAATATCGAAGAACCAGAATCGGGTGATCAAGCTACCGTCACGATCTACGCAACCGACAAAGATTCTATTGAAAAAGCCAAAAATTGGATCAAAGGAATCGTTGCCGAACCAGAAGTTGGAGAAGTGTACGAAGCTGTTGTAAAAAGTGTCATGCCTTATGGTGCCTTTGTTGAATTCATGCCTGGAAAACAGGGACTTTTACACATTTCTGAAATTTCTTGGAAACGCCTTGAAAGCATGGATGATGTATTGAGCGAAGGTGAGAAAGTGAAGGTCAAATTGACTGGCGTAGACAAGCGTTCTGGTAAATTCCGCCTTTCTCGTAAGGTTTTGATGGAAAATCCGTATGGTGATAGTGGAGATAATGATGGTGGTGGTGATTATCGTCAAAATGGTGGTGGAGGCCGTGATCGTGGTGATCGCAGAGGAGGTAATGACCGCCCACGTAATCGAGGTGATCGCAACCGCAATAATAATAATAACCGCTATCGTAACTAATCTATATGGCTTGCGTATAGCTAAACTGACTTTATAAACAGATATGGCACTAGGACATTTGTTCTAGTGCTTTTTTTGTTGTTGGGCGTGCCGCATATCCAAAAAGCGCAATGGCAAAGACGACAAATTTTCCATCTTTACTACTGCGCTTTTTATATATGCGTCGGGCTATCCGTTTGTAGTTGTCTTGTAGAAAAGAGGTTCGGCGATTACACCTAGCAGTGTCTTCCGCTGTCAGCCCTGCTAGGTGTGCCTCACGCTCTTTCTACTTCACCAAGCTACCACTACTATCCCTCACGCGG
>JAHDCM010000114.1:2460-9350 GCA_020629895.1 Bacteroidota bacterium | reverse complement strand
CCCGTATATTTACGAATGTTTTCAAATTATGCAGGATATGCATAGTTAGCCCATCATAAAATTCAATATGTACACACACATTTTACTCGACCTCGATAACACCTTACTCGACTTTGATACTAGTGCAGAACTATCGCTCATGCAAACCTTCGATGAGTTTCTGCCCAAATGGTCGCTCGATTATCTACCTATCTATCAAGAAATTAACCTACTCTACTGGAAAAAAATGGAGGCAGGAGAAATACCTAAAGAAAAGTTGCGTCTAGTTCGCTTTGAAGCCTTTCTAAAAGAAGTACAAGCAGACCCAAGCAAAGCACAAGATATGGGACAGCATTACCTACAACAACTAGCCAACAAAACCCTTTTGTATGCTCAAACGACCCATGTACTACAACACATTGCTCCCCATTTTCAACTAGCTCTTGTTACCAATGGTTTCGAGGAAGTACAGGTTCCACGCCTCGAAAAAGCGCAACTACTCCCCTACTTCGATCAGGTGGTTATTTCTGATGTCATTGGGCATTATAAACCCGCCAGTCAGTTTTTTGACCACACTTTTGAAGTACTGGGAGCCCCCGAAAAAAAAGGCGTATTGATGGTTGGTGATAGTCTAAGTTCAGACATTCAAGGAGGTAATAATTACGATTTGGATACTTGTTGGGCGAATTTTACAAAGAAAAAAAATGAGAGCGAACATATCCCCAATTACGAAATTCATTCAATTGGGCAGTTGTTAGAGGTCTTAGAAATGGAGTAAAAATATAAAATGGGCGTGTCCCTCTTTTTGCCAATCAACCTGATAGGTTGTGATTGGCAAAAAGAGGGTCGGGCTATTCGTTTGTAGTTGTCTCACACAAGCCTGTTTCGCTAAACGCCTAGCAGTGTCTTCCTTCGTCAGCCCTGCTAGTCGTAGCTGCACAAGGCTTCTGTTTCGGCAAGCTATCACTACTATCCCTCACGCAACCACCACCAAAGTCCACCAATACTTCCCACCATTAACGCGGTTAACAACAAGGACCCCTCAAAACCAAAATCGCCCCCTGTTAGCCAAGCGACTCCTTGTATTTCTTGTTGAATAATGCTATAAAAATCAAGCCCACTCACCTCAAAGCCATACACCCCTCCTTGAAAATAATTCCAACTCAAATGCAGCATAATTGGAAACCACAAATTTTGTCGATAGACATAATACACTCCCAATAAAACACCTGCTAAAACGATATTTAGAATACCAATTGCTGTTACATTGTCATTGGTGCTGTGTAAAACACCAAAAAATAAGGCACTGAGTAGTACTGACCAAAATGGAGAAATAGAATCCATTAAATTGCGTAAAATATAGCCGCGTACTAGCAATTCCTCGTTGATAGCTACTACCGAAAATAGGAAGATATAAAACAGCAGCATAGGGAAATTCCACGAAACAGCAATAATTGTCAAATTGCCCAATAGCCACAATAAGCCAAAACCAACAGATATAATGCATACTCCTCCTAGAAATCCACGCAATGCATCCATTTCCCAACCACGCCAAGCAAATCCTAATGAATAAACGGTATCTCGATCATAATTAACCCGAAAAAGATACACTAATAATAGCGTAAACAAGAAAGTGCCGAAGTGAAACAAGCCAAATAAATAGACATTTTCAAATACCTCATACACCTCATAAGCGGCTCCTTCCATTAGAAAACCAAGCGCGCTAACCAGCAGAATACAGACTCCACCACCTATCACTGCGGTCATAAAATAGGCAATACAAAATACGATTGCTCGTACCCAACCATGTTCATATAATAATTGCAAATTCGTACGGTTTTAAAATAGGGAATGATAATTAAATAGCTTTACAATTTTTTGGATAGGTTATTTTTGTATCTAATGAGGCATGAACGAGCGATAAAATGCAATAGCATTTTTGAATGTCCAGTGGACATTCAAGCGTAGTGAACCGCTTGCGGATGTCTAGCTGCAGCGCATCGGCGAGGCTTTCTAACAAAATTAGGTGCGAAAAGAAGCAGCCAAAAATGTAAAGTTATTTAATCTTCATTCCTAGACTTGTTACTTTTCTAAAAATTCCCGCACCACCTCTAAAAACTTTTCAGGTTGCTCTGCATGTATCCAATGTCCTGCTTCTTCAATAATTGCCAATTCTGCCTTCGGAAAATGATACTTAATAGTCTCCCAATCCTCTTCGGGTACAATATACCGTTCTGATTTTCCGCCCTTGATAAAAAGGGTTGCTCCTTCAAACTGCCCTCCAAAATCTAAGGTATTGTCAATAATCATATCATAGTTCGCTACCAAAACGGGCAAATTACATTTCCACCGATAGCCTCCTTCTTTTTTTCGTGTCAGATTCTTCAACAAAAACTGCCGAATACTCAAATCATCTAGTACCTCCGCCATCATTTCATCCGCTTGTTGTCGGCTGGTCAGTTTATCCAAATCTACTGCGGCAAAGCCCTTAAAAATCGCTTCATGTCCAGGCGGGTAGAGCTTGGGAGCAATATCAACGATGATCAATTTATCTACATATTCAGGAGATTCTACCGCAAATTGCATCGCTGTCTTTCCGCCCATCGAATGCCCAATGACTGTTACTGGTTCATTATCCAAATCATGCTCCTCCATAAATTCATGTAAATCATCTGACATCTGATAGTAACTATGAAAGTCATTATGAAACGATTTCCCATGATTTCGTTGATCCACCAACCATACACGATAATCCGTTGCTAACTGTTTTCCAATGGTTTGCCAGTTATCTAACATCCCAAATAAACCATGCAAAATAATGATGTCTTTCCCCTCTCCCAATACCTTATTGTTTAAACTTTCCATTTTTTGATTACATTTTTTTTATTCTGTCGAGCAACAAGATACAAATTTCATCGAAAACTCTTATCTTACAGTAAGTTTAGCCCTTCAAATACATCTATTTAGCTAAGTTTTGTCACCTTTAAAACTTACGAGTTTTTCTGCCTGTCGCCTCTATTTTTCAGCCTCCATTTATCCCTCTTTATAGCCATTAAACGCCTGTATTTTCTATATATCTATTTAAGTAACAGTTAGTAATAACTAAGAAATAACCAACCATAAAATTAAACTATAAAGCCATGATACAAAGATTTTTTTATGTCAGTATCTCCTTACTAGTATTTAGCTGCTTTTTTACTAATCCCCCTCTACAAGCAGCCACCGCAGGCACTTGCTATTCAGATAATGAAGCTTACTTATTTAGAGTACATGATGAATCCTATCAACTTCGTTACGAAATAGAAATTGGAGAAGCTAAAACAAATACCCTCCCTCGAAATAATGGAGAGAATGCCAGTCGTTCAAGAGGTGGGCAACAGAACACAGGATCAAGTTCTAGTAGCGGCAGAACTCGTGTTCCCAGTGGCGGACGCGTACCTAGTTCGGCAAAAAAAATAGAACACAATATACAACTGCGAATTGCAGATAAAGAACGAAAGTTTTTATACAAAGGCTTTGATGTAACAAGATTTTTAATGAAAGATCTTCGCGTAAATGTGGAGTTTGAACTTCGTGATAAAAATGGGAAACGTGTCGATACCAAGACCTTCAATTACCGTCTTGGCGGACTTAATGAAGTCGCCGAATGGTGGTATGTATATGATGCCTCTTCTAACCTTAACAATTGTCCAATTAAAGTGCGGAATGTACGTTTCAAATTCTCCGACAATGATCGAGATATTGAAGACGCCTTTAAATTGATGGATGACTATGCTGGTACCCTAAAACAGGTCAATGATTATATTATCGAACTAGAACGTATTGAGAACGGACGCATTACCAATATTGACAAGCAAGTAGAGTTTTTTCAAGACCTACAAGATGAAATGCCCGAAATCAAAGAAAAGAGCTTTAGAGGTTTACCTGCCAACCCTAAAGAAAGCCTCACAAGTCGATTAGATAAGTTAGAAGACGAGCTAAGATACGCTAGACGTTCTTTGCCTAGTAAATTCTATAAAGAAGGATTGCGTTATCGTCGTAGCAACCCCGCTAAAGCTAGAGATTATTTTGAAGCGGCTTTGGCTGTAGATCCTAACTATTCTGAGGCATTGGCAGGCATTGGCGAATCTTACCTACAAGAAAATGATTGGAATGGTTTTGAGGATATTTTGAGCGACCTAGCCCGTAATGACGATCCTAGAGGAGAGGTACTTGCCGAACAAGCATTTGACTATTTCAAAGCGCAAGGAGAGGAATTACTTCGCCACCCTACCGACTTTGAGGCAGCCTTAGCTATTTATCAACAAGCAGGTAACATCTTATGTCCAACTGGTTTTTTAAGCAATTGTAGAGACCGTGTTCGCCGCCAAGAACAACGCGCGTTATCCATTATTGGTGACCGCAAACATGTTATGTATGAAGATATGCTTCGAGTAGCAGTACTTGACGCCCAGGGCCGTCGATTTGATAATTCCCTACGCGTACTTGCAGAAGCAATGTTATTTCAGCGTAATAACCGCAATTGGATTCCTGATAACTTGGCTGCTGTTCGCGCTTTTCAAGATATTTATTGTATTCGTATTGACCAAGCCTTATACGCTCAAACGGGAAATAATCTGCAAACGCGAAAAGCGGAACTACTCAACGCTAAAAATATGGAAATAGAACTTGCGGAGTTTATAGGCATGGTAGATCTTCGTTGCGCCAATCGTTTACAAGATGGCTTTGACCAACTTTATAGCAACTACATTTCAGCAGGCGAACAAGCCACTCAACGTCGAGATTTCAACAATGCGATCTATAACTTCGATGAGGCTTCTAAACTCTTTAAAGAGCGACTGGTACGCACCGATAATCGCACATTAGACAATGCTTATACCAATGCTTATAAGGGCATGTATTTCGATGAAGTGGAAAAAGGACGTAGAGCCTTCCAAAATAAAAGATTTGGCGAGGCGGTAACAGCTTACCAAGCGGCAAATCAGATATGTCAAGCCAAACCACAAGTCAGTTGTGAAACCAAGCTATACAATAGCCTTTACGAAAGTCATTTTATGTATGGCAAGCAATTACAGCAACGAGGAGACAATCGAAAAGCAGTTGTACAATACCAAAAAGCAGAAGACCTTGCAGCTTCTTACCCACTAGAAAATGGCAATTACAGAGCTTTGGAAATCAAAAATGCTGTTCGTGATGCAGGTGGTAAAGTCATTGGCTCAGATGTTCATGCTGCCAATAAAGCCATTAAAGACAATGAGTTGGATAAGGCTGAAGCCATTAAAGATGAAATTAGCCGTAAACAAAGCGATTATCACCTCGAAGATAGCCCTATTATTGGGCAGAAAGTCGGTGAAATTCAAAAGGGTATCGACACACAAACCTGTATCAACAACCTAAATGATTTTAAGGCAGGGGTAGAGGTTGGTATGCGGGCTAGTAAAAACAAAACATTTTTGCGAGCGTACCAACAATTATCTGAAATGAGCAAAAAGTATGGAGGTAGCCAGTGTGCTGGTATGGCAAAGGTAAACTTCTACGCCTCTGAAGAAATGAAGCGCATCGAAAAGGCTTATCTGTTTGAAAAGAAAATACGTAAAATGGAGGAGCAAATAGGTACTCAGAACTTTTACTCTGCTGGAAATACTTACGAGGCAGCGATTGACTATTATAATACCAATCAGTTGGCTACTACCTTTGGTATTGAGCAACCTCAATTCATTGAGCAGGTTTTGAAGTCTAATCAATTAGAATTTAAAGTATTTGGAGCTAGTTATTTTCGTAAGAGGGGAGAAATAACACATACTACCTCTATTCTCCGAGACCTAGCCAGACGAAGTATTCCTAAAAGAACGACTAAGGAAATATTTTCTCGTTTAGGTACTGAGTTAGCTGTCATAGATGTAAAAGAGCAACCTACTGCCAATTACCAACAATTACTTCGAGAATACCGTCTAGAATCGGCTGGAATTGCCTATAAAAAATTCAAAAAGGCATATTCTAAAACTTGGAAAAAAGCAACTAGGTAAGATTGTGGTGTGTTCACACACTATGAAAGACCGTTTCGCTGATAGATTGTATGTTGGCATACGCTATCTCTTAGCGAAACGGTCTTCTTCTTTTACTTTTCTCCTCGTTTTTTCTCACTTGCAATTCGCAAACGCTCCTCTTTCTTACGCGCCCTCTCTTCCTGTTTAATCCGTTCTTTCACTGCTTCATGCTTTTCTTTTCCTTCTTTCCACTTTTCAGCAGCAAGGTTAATCACATCTTCTTTTTTTCTTGCCAAACGGTTAGTAGTCTTCGCTTTTGTCTTCACTTTACTACTCGCAGAGGTAAAGCCAAGCTCCTTCAATTTAATGGAAATCTTACCAAAAAGCTTTAATATTTCTTTCTCATCGTCGGTTCTAAATAACTGGTTTCGGTAATTGATCAAATTGCTCAAAATTAAACCATAATCTTTGGTTCCTACTTCCCGCTTATCACCAGGGTAGTTTCTACGTTTCTTAGTTGTCATAATAAAAGGTCTGTATAAATAAATAAATGCATATAATGATGCATAAGAATGTACTGACTTGTCTAAACACAGGATGTTCTATGTATAGCAAAGCGTTTAACTTGCATTACATCAATACAATAGGAATGTGTTAACAAGCCAATATACCATTAGCCTGTTTTATATGTTTATAATGTAAAGGGTTCTATATGCTCATATTTTGATTTACAAAATGGCACACTACTGGAAGGTGGCACAATTCAAGGTTTAGAAGCCGTTCTCAAAACAGAAAGGGATAACGCACAATGTTATGCCCTTGTAAATACAAGGTATTATAAAATAATAGTATTAAAGCGAATTATGGTTTATATCAATCCAAAAATGGTTAAAAAATCCTATAACTCAAAATATTTCTACTATA
>JAHDCM010000114.1:0-2360 GCA_020629895.1 Bacteroidota bacterium | reverse complement strand
ACCAATACAAAAAAGGCAATGTCCAATAATAAGACACCTACTAAGGCAGTAATTAAAGGAGGTGGTTCAAACATAGGTGTACCACCACCTGGCATTTCTGGAATTACAATATCGCCCCATTTCTGTCCTCCCATCGCCCAGTAAAAATGTAAACAGGCAATCGCTACTAAAATTGAAACAACAATAAATATCAATATGTTTATCATCAAAATAAAATAAGCATTGTTACAGGCTTTATACTACAATTATCACTCCTGTAAATTACGCACTTCTACATTTACAAATTGCAAGTTTTTTATCCAAGCCTTTACCACTCGATTTCCTTGAATTTTATAATAAGCTTCTTCACCTGCCTCATTAGTCAATAATTGAAATCGTTTTCCTGGAAACCACTGATCCATCTCAGCTAATAAAAGTGGAAGTAATTTATCGGATCGCAATTTTTTATCCCAAGCTGTCCAACTCTTAAAAAACAATTCTGCTTCAATTAAGTTTAGCTGATCTTTGGTAAAGCGTGCATTGAAGT
This sequence comes from Bacteroidota bacterium, assembly GCA_020629895.1. Lineage (GTDB taxonomy): Bacteria > Bacteroidota > Bacteroidia > Chitinophagales > UBA2359 > JAHDHP01. Next base: position 1,834 of record JAHDCM010000114.1, on the reverse strand, counting down.
TCATTTGCACAGTTGGTTCAATAGATTCAATATCGTAAGCAATTCGCAAGGTGACGCCACTATCGTATAAGACTCCTTCTTTATTTTGGACTTGACACCATGTATAAAAATCGTCGCGTAACATACCAAAAGTGAAGCCCAAAAACAAGCTATCGTTTTGCACCTTAGTAGCTAGTTCATTAGCAACTACCTGCTCATAACTGTTTACATGATCATCTTGCATACAGGTACTAGATGTTATGAGCAGGCAGACCAGAAATATATAATATTTATTTTTAATTTCTCTAATATCCGTCATTTTGTTTCAAGTTCGGATTAGATTGCAACTGTTCTGTTGGAATAGGAAACAGCATGGTATGTGGGCTAGAAGGATCTTTTTCCCACCACGCATCATTAAATTTCCCAAAGCGAATCATATCCGTGCGGCGATGACCTTCTGCAAAGAATTCTCTTGCTCGTTCAGCTAACATACTTTCCTCACTTAGCTCGTTCATCATATCGGCTCCTGCCCTTGTGCGTACTTGATTGATTAAGACAAGTGCCTCTGCATCGTTTCCTTGTCGCCAAAGGGCCTCGGCTTTGGTAAGTAAGACATCCGAATAGCGGAAGATCGGAATATCGGTATCTAAATCGGAATCGACTCCTGTTTGAAATTCATATTTACCAATACGCGCACCTGCTTGGCGTAAAGCTCCTGGTTCTAGCTCATTAATTTCAGGCGTAAACGTCAATACTGGCCCATCGGGGTCTCTTGGCCCAGTTGGATTTTGTGGGTCAAATTTTTCGTATAATTCGTCTTCTAACTCATTGCCATCGGCATCATATTGTATCCCAGCTAAAAAGCTATTGATTCGTTGGTCATTCTCCTCATATTGTTCGTAATATTCTTGTAAGGTACAGAAACCGTTCCAGGGGGTACCTTGAAAACCGTAGGTATTTTGATTTTGGTAGTGTAAGCTCATATAATGCAAGTTATTACCCAATGCATTAACCTGATCATACGGTACCCCCATAATAATTTCTGATGAATTGAGGGGTTCAGCAGTAAAGTTGTCAAAGAAATCAGGCATTAAATTATAGACTCCCGAATTGATAACCGAATCACAGGCCATAGCTGCTTTTTCCCATTGTGGCGTACCTGTGTACACTTCTGCATTGAGGTACAGTTTAGCTAAAATGGTTTGTGCTACATAGTAGTTTACCCGTCCATAAGTGGCAGAAGTCACTTCTTTACTTAATTTAGCCCCTGCTTCGGTTAGTTCTTTTTCGATAAACTCGTACACTTCCAAACGGGTATTGGTGGGCGGATTTTCAGCATCAAAAGCAGTAACAATAGGCACATTTCCAAATAAATCCACTGCCCAAAGGTAATACAAGGCGCGCAATGCGCGTAGTTCAGAAATAGCAAAATCGGCTAAATCAGTTTCAATGGTTTCAAAGCCATTAATAAGTTGATTGGTAGTACTCACACCGCCAAAAATAAAATTCCATAAGGTGCGGTAAATGGCATCATCGGGTGAGAAATCGTGTCGGTGTAGGCGTATCCATTCGCCTCCATCTGCCCAATCTCCTCCTCGTGTAGGGGTACAAAGCTCATCGGTTGAGCTTCCTTGAATAGAGATCAATCCATATTTGTTCCCCATTCCTGAATATAGATTGGTGTAGGCAACTCCAAAGGCAGCTAGTAGTTGCTCTTCAGTTTGAAAAAAGTTATCGGCTGTCACACTGCTATACACTTCTTCATCCAGATTGGTGCAAGCAGGTAATTGGATGAGTAGGCATCCAAGAACTAGGAAAAGAAATTTGTAACTATTATTCATGACTATATTTTTTT
>JAHDCM010000113.1 GCA_020629895.1 Bacteroidota bacterium | reverse complement strand
ACTAGCAGCTATGAGACAACTACAAACGGATAGCCCGACAGCAATAAAAAAAGCGCAATATTTTGCAAGCAGCCAAAAGACTGGTTGTAAAATATTGCGCTTTTTTTATTGCTGACACGCCCAAAGTCATGAACATAAGGTTTGAGGAGACAGATTTTTAGTCTGTACAATATAGTCATTTTCGCTATCCCCTTCTTGTTTTAATATTTCTCTAAGTATTGTTCAATAAAGGTATCTTTAGCGTATCCAAATTCGTATTTTACGCCTACTGATAAACCAAAATTACCTGTTGATTGGCGTTGATTGAGGTCGCTTTGAACTTCGTATCCTTTGGCTAGTGTGGCTTGTGAAAATTTGAAGCGAGGTCGTCCTCCCATATATTCGCCTTTGGCAAATACGCGAAAATCGGGAAGATTGGGAATGGGGTAGCTGACTCCTACTCCTATGATAAGGGTGGGGCTGACTCCTAAATCGCCTGTTCGGCTGTAAGTAGCGGGTACTTCTTCGTACATGCCGTCGAAGTTTACTTTGGGAGAACGGGCAAACATCATTCCTAGTAATACACGCAGGTCGAGGGTGACTTTATTTTCGGGAAGGGCGAGGTAGGGACCTACGGCAAATACGGTACTTGACCATTTGCCAGAGGTGAGGCTTCCTTCTGTACCTTCGGGAAATTGTGCGCGTAGGTTGGATTCTAAATCTTTTTTTCTGATGCCATAAAAACTGGTGGAAAAAGTACCTCCTACGCCTACGTTGCGTCGGAAGACATAGGCACCATCGACACTTAATAGGATGCCATTGCGTGCGTAGCCTGATAATTGGTCGTCGAAACTTGATCCAAAATTTCCTTCTGGTAGTGCTACGCCTAATCCAAAGGAGACATAGTTGCGGGCTACTCCTACCATTTTGTCGCGAAGTGCTGCTTCTGTATCTTCGTAAAAGCTAAGTGGTAAATCTTCTTTTTTGGTTTTTTTGGGCTTTTCTTGCCCTAGTGCGGTGCTGATGGTAAAAAATAGCCCTAAAAGTAAGCAACTGAGTCGAAGTTTATTCATAGATGATATTGAAAAATTGATCTAAATTTGGACCTTGTTTTAGGGGCTTTTCAAGCCTTCCTTAGCACAAAAAACATACCTATTTGTTCATCTGTAAAAAAGAATAAGTAACGATGAAATATCTCAATAAAAATGCTGCTAAATTGCTTTCTTTAATCGTATTGGCTTTGTTGGCTTATTTTAATACAGGAAAGTTTAATACGCAACCTTCGAATAAGGATTATTCGCTAGAAACGCCTAGTACTGATAAATTGGAGAAGCATTCGAGTGATCGGACGATTATTAGTGGTTTGCAGGCAAATGCCTTGCAATATACAAAACATGCTCGATGTCGGATGGATTGTCGGCATATTTCGGAGAAGGAGGTTAAGGAGATTTTGAGGAAGGGAAGGATTAATCATCGCAAAAGTAAGCCTGCCGATTATCCTTGTCCCTCTTATGCCTTGGAGGGGGTGACGAGTGATCGACAGGAGGTGCGGATTGTGTTTGCGGCTTGTGATAGAAAAACGAAGGTGATTACAACGATTGATTTGGAGAATGAGTATCAGTGTAATTGTAAGTAAGTCTTTCTATTGGTTTTGCTATCGTTTGGGGCATTTTTTACATTGCTTGCCGCGTTTGTATTTTTTACAGCATTTTTTCTTTTTGCAGCAACACATATCCATAAAAGGAATTTGGATAGTGGGAAAGGAATCGTTAACTGTTTTGGTTTCTCTGGTATTTCGAGTTTCCATTAGGCAGATTTGATTTGTTATTCTTATTTAGACTTATTCTAAACAACGCAAAAATAGGTTTTTTGTTGGGATTTTAAAAATTAATTTTTGAATGTGTATTTTCGCGGCATGAAACAATCTGTAACTATTTTAGCTATTGAATCCTCTTGTGATGATACTTCTGCGGCAGTATTGCGGAATGGAGAGGTATTGAGTAATATTACGGCTAATCAGGACGTACATCGTGACTATGGTGGTGTTGTTCCTGAATTGGCTTCACGCGCGCATCAGCAACATATTGTGCCAGTAGTGGTAAAGGCATTGGATAAGGCAGGCGTAGATAAAAATGACTTGAATGCGGTTGCTTTCACATTGGGGCCAGGCTTGATTGGTTCTTTATTGGTGGGCGTTTCTTTTGGTAAGAGTTTAGCTTTATCGTTGGGTATTCCGATTATTACGGTTCACCACATGAAGGCACATGTCTTGGCACATTTTATTGATGCCCCTCGTCCTTCTTTTCCTTTTTTGTGTTTGACTGTTTCGGGTGGGCATACGCAAATTGTTTTGGTAAAAGATTATTTAGACATGGAAGTAGTTGGCGAGACGATTGATGATGCTGCTGGTGAGGCTTTTGATAAGACGGCAAAGATGTTGGGTCTCTCCTACCCTGGCGGGCCGATTATTGATAAACTAGCAAAGGAGGGAGACCCTCATGCGTTTAAGTTTGCTGAACCCAAAGCACATCGACCACTTGATTTTAGTTTTAGTGGTTTGAAGACTTCTATTCTTTATAATTTGCGTAAAGAGAAGGAAAAAGACGCAGCGTTTGTTGCTAAAAACTTGCCTGATATTTGTGCTTCGGTACAATATACGATTATTAAAATTTTGATGCAGCGTTTACGGCTTGCTGCCGAACAGTTTGGGATTAAAGACATCGCTATTGCTGGTGGAGTATCGGCTAATTCGGGACTTCGTGCGGCTGTTGCTGAGGCGGGTGATAAGCATGGCTGGAATGTGTATATTCCTCAATTTCAGTATTGTACGGATAATGCGGGTATGATTGCTATGACGGCTTATTATCAGTATTTACAAGGAGATTTTGCGAGTATGGATGTGGCACCTAAGTCGAGGTTTGCTATATGAGCAATACAAAGAAGATCACGAGAATATGGACAAGTAAGTAAAGAGGAAAGAATAAATTCCGCATTTTGCGTGTGATATTTAGCCATATTTTTCGTTGAAAAGCCTCGTCGATGCGCTGCATCGCCTACATTTTTCGCCTTATCTATGACTAAATCTCTTTCTCAAAGATGAGGAACTTATTTTTTAACCGTTACTTAATGGTTAATCTTTCTACTTCCTCATTACCTTCTCTAAGGTCTTTATAATAGAAGTTTGTTCTATTGGGGCTTGCTTCGACAGTGGAGATACTAACGGTTTGAATACGGTCTTTGACCTGCATCACCATATTGGTACGAATATTTCCTCGCCCTCCGAAGTGGTGAAAGTGCCGAATATCTTGTGTATCATATAGCTTATTTCGTTGCAGCCATTCTTGAAACCATATTTTTCGTTGTGCGATTACATCGGGTGGATATAACATGGCAGAAGACCAGATATGCGGTTGATTGGTTTCGTACCACTCAATGTATTTATGTGTCCCATCCCATCGCAGTTCGATGAGTTCACGTTGAGGAACAGAGGAGACAATTATTAAGGTAAATGGAAGAAACCTAGTACAATCGTAATAATTTAAAAAGTCTTCTATAATAGGAAAAGAAAAGAAATCAAATAATATTTGTCCGCGACTATTGGGGGCTTTATCTGTTATATTGTAGGGACTAAATGCTCCATTCAATAAACATAAGCTAGTGCGCTTGTTGGAGGTAAGCATCCAGCTTCCCCCTGCCTCCCCATCTCTTGGAAAGAGTAATTTTATTGCTCCAATACGTTGTCTCTGTGGAAAAACAGCAGGTTTTCTAAATGGACTTTCATCTCGATTAGAAGTTAGAATGTAACCACTAGACCTATATGGTAGATAGGTAACTGTACACATAAACGATATGTGAGGTAAACAAATAGATGCAGTAAAGTGTAGTACAGTATCAACACGTAAATCAAGATATTGTTTATTTATTATTTTATCAATCACACCATTTTTTATGCATATTATTGGTATCATCCCTGCGAGATACGCCTCTACTCGTTTGCCAGGTAAACCACTATTACAATTGGGTACTCAATCTATGATCGAACGAGTTTATAAACAGGTAAGCCAGGTTTCGGTCATTCAAGAGTTGTGTGTGGCAACGGATGATGCACGTATTTTTGAAGCCGTAAAAGCGTTTGGGGGGAATGTCGTGATGACTTCTCCTACTCATCCATCAGGTACTGATCGTTGTTATGAAGCGTATCAATTATTAAATACCAAAGCGGAGGTTATTTTGAACATTCAAGGGGATGAACCTTTTATTAAAGTAGCTCAGTTGGAGGAATTGGCACATTTATTCCTCCAAAAAGAAGTGCAGATTGGTACTTTGGTGAAGCAGATTGAACAAACGAAGGATTTATTCAATCCCAATATTCCAAAAGTTTGTATTGATCAAACGGGAAAAGCCTTGTATTTTTCTCGTCAAACGATTCCTTTCATTCGAGGTGTGGCTACAGCTAATTGGCTTGCACAACATGTTTTTTATAAACATATTGGTTTATACGGTTTTCGAAGCGAGGTATTGGCACAATTAGTACAGTTGCCTATTTCTGCTTTAGAAGCAGCAGAATGTTTGGAGCAGTTGCGTTGGTTGGAACATGGATTTATGATTCATACTGCTACTACTTCTCATGAAAACCTAGCCATTGATACACCTGAAGATTTAGAAAAGGCTCACCATTTTTTGAAACAAAACCCATCTTATTATGAGTGATACTAAAAGCTCAAATGATCCTAGTTTGGTAACCCCCAATATTTGGGGTTGGAAATTTTCTATTATTTCTTTTTTCATCATCTTGGCCACTTTATTGTTTTTCATTTTTGTGGGCGAGGGGCCTCATGCTCAAGATACCTCTCCTATTCAAATGTTTGAAGACACTAGTAAAGCAAATAAAAAATGACGATCTCTTTTAGTAAATATCAAGGTACTGGCAATGATTTTGTCATGATAGATAATCGAAGGCATTTATTACCTCGACAACATCAGGACTTATATGCCTTTTTATGCGACCGTCGCTTTGGAATAGGGGCTGATGGGGTGATTCTTATTCAGGAACACGCGAACCCTATTTATGATTTTGAGATGGTGTATTTTAATAGTGATGGGCGGGAAAGTAGTATGTGTGGTAATGGAGGGCGTTGTATCAGTGCTTTCGCTCAACAGATAGGCATGATTGACAAGCCGTCTTTACATTTTTTGGCTATTGATGGCCCTCATGCTGCCAAAATAGACGCCGGTATTGTTGCTTTGCAGATGAAGGATGTTTCAAAAGTAGAAAACTACCAAGATGACTTCGTCTTAAATACAGGTTCGCCTCATTATGTGAAATTAGTTAGTAGTTTTGAGCAAGTAGATGTGTTTCGAGATGGGCGAACAATTCGGCAATCTCCTCCCTTTCAAGAAGCGGGCATTAATGTCAATTTTATTTGTCCGATTGATCATCAGTTGGAGGTGGCAACTTATGAACGTGGTGTAGAGGCTGAAACGTATTCCTGTGGTACAGGTGTGGTTGCCTCTGCAATTGTTGCTGTCAAAAAGCAATTATTTGCTGCTAATATGGATATTCCTATTCAAACGAAGGGGGGACATTTAGCGGTTTGCTTGCAAGAAGAGGCTGGTCAGTTTACCAATATTTGGCTCAAAGGGCCTGCGACACACGTGTTTGATGGCCAGATTACAGTCAATTTATAAACCTACATACTCCAATAGCTAAGTCTATGCGCTTTTATAAGAAAGAAATAGGAACTCCACTAGTTAAGTTAGAGCAAATAGAGCCTGGTTGCTGGATTAATATCTATCCTCCCTTTGATAATGATTCGCTGCAAAAGCTCAGTGAGCAATTAGACATTCCTTTTGATTTTTTGATTGATTCGTTGGATATTGATGAGCGTTCGCGTTATGAACAAGAGGATGGCGTACAATTAATTGTGATTAACATTCCAGTAGAAAATAAGGAACGGCAAGATTTTGACGCTATTTATATTACTATTCCTATTGGCATCATTGAAGTAGATAACTACATTATCACTATTAGTAAGTATGAAAATGAGGTGATTGATTTTTTCTTAAAGCGCAATGTTCGTCAATTAAGTACCTCTAACCATAGTCAATTTGTACTTCTACTATTTGATCGAACGGTTTATTTCTTCTTGCATTATTTGAAGGTAATTAATAACCAACGTAACCGGTATGAGAAGGAGTTATATCATTCCAGTCGTAATGAGGAGCTATCAAATTTGATGAATTTACAGAAAAGTTTGGTTTACTTTCTCACTACCCTTCGTGACAATAGTATCATGATGCTTCGTATTCAACGTACTGACTTCTTAAACATTCATGATAACGAAGAAGATGCCGATTTTTTTGAGGATATTATTATTGATATGGAACAAGCGCAAGAGATGGCGCAGATTTATACAGAGATTCTAAATGGCACCATGGATGCATTTGCTTCTATCATATCCAATAACCTCAACACGATAATGAAACGGCTCACACTCATCACCATTATTCTAATGGTACCGACCTTAGTTGCTAGTTTTTATGGGATGAATGTGAATCTTCCATTTCAAGATCGCCAAGAAGATTTTTTGGCTTTTTTCCTCATCATCTTAATTTCAGGCATTCTATCTATTGCCTTGATGATTCTCTTTTTCAGAAAACGGTTATTTTAATTTTTTCAGTCTATTTTTAGCTTGATCAGATCCATTTCTTGCTGCTTGTTCATAGCATTCTCTTGCTTTTGTTTTATCATCAGCCGCATTTTCAAAATGCTTTCCTAAACGTAGTAAGACACGTTTATCAGCTTTCGCAAATAGTCCATTTGTTTTTAGCTTGACATAACACGGGTAACTATACCCATCTGACTTACAAAATCGCTCAACATTTTTCAATGACTCTTTAGGCATTTCCGTTTTAGGTTTTGCGGGTGTAGGTACAGAAGTAGGTTTTACAGCTACTGGTGCCTCCTTTGCCTTTTCTTCCGCTGCTTTTTTGGCTGCTGCCTCTTTCGCTGCCAAAACCGCCTTCTTTTTCTCTGCCAATTTTTGTTTCGCTTTTCGAATTTTCTTTTCCAAGCCCTTTTTATCTGTTGTATGTACTAATGCAGCTTCATACTGCGAGATGGCTCTTTCAAAATCACCTGCCGAAAGGGCTTGATCGCCCAGTTTCACATACTTATCCAACTCCATTGTTGATTCAATCTTTGTATTACACTCCTCAATACGTTGGCTAGGATACTGATCGGCCGACTCGAAAGAAAGGGCATTCCAATATAACTGTTTGGCTTTATGAAAATCGCCCTTTTTAAACGCTGCATCTGCATTAGCGATAATATCCTTATAATTCGAATCATCATTTAATTTTTTCTTCGTTTTACGCATTTTATTCTCTGCCGAACGGTTTCTATCCAACTCATAAGCCTGCTCATAAAATCGAAGAGCCGAGCTATAATCTCCCTTTTTATATGCCGCATCCCCCTGTCCAATTAACTTAGCCGCTTTAGCAGAATTATCATTAGCACTCGAACTACTACTCGTACTCACTGTTGCTCTAGGTGTCGAAACATTAGTAGTACTGCTAGATACCGATGAAGCAGGAGATACAACTGTTGGACTGGAAGGGCTGGAAGGATTGGTAACCGTAGACGTACTTGGTGTACTCCTTTTAATGGTAGTCGAACTAACTCCATACACAGGATTTGTACTGGTTCCTGATGAGGTAGTAGTAGAAGTGGAGGGTCGGCGGTAGTTATTATAATTAGGCACATCCGTAGGTCTGTTTTCCACAATTTCGGGCCGCTCATTTCTTGGTATTTCGTTCGCAAAACGATCTTCGGGCTGTATAGGTTCTACTTCTTCCGCTTCGGCAGCTTCTTTCAACGCTTCTGCCTCTTCGGCTGCTGCCTCTAGCTCCATCTTTGCAATAAATAAGCTATCTGCTTCTAAGCGAACCACACAAGTATCAATTTTGCTTAAAATAGATGAATCAGAGCGCGCTAACACGAGTGCCTCTAATAGTAAATCCTTAGCAGATTTAAAATCCTCTATTAACATCAAGCTATCAGCTTGCATTACTAAGCCTTCTTTCTCTACAACAATTTGCTCTTGTAGATTAAATATTTTTTGTTGAACCTCTACATTATTCGGATTAATATCAAGTACCTCATTATACTTAGCAATGGCTTTCAATAAATCACCATTTTCTAAAAAATCATTTCCCTGTTGTAAGGCATATCGTTCTTTAGCAAGTGCTAAAAAGCGTTTTGCTCTATTAGCGGAAGTCGTATCTTCTACTTCGAAAACCACTGCTTTTTCCAATTCTCCAATCGCGCTTTCATAATTACCCTCCTCCAAAAAAGCTGTTCCCGTCTCATAGTGCTGTTTAAACAACTCTTCGGGATTGGTCATTGCATAATTGTAGGCAAAGATAAGAGCTGCTCCTAGTAAAATACAAAGGGCAAGCAAGAGGGGCAATTTACTAGCAAGTCCCGCTCTTTCTTTCGCACTACTACCCCAAAGCGGCTTACTATCTCCTCCTTCTATCTTTACTTTATCTTTCTTGACACTTGTTTTTTTCTTCCCTCCTTTAGGCTTCGCTATATCAGGGCTTTTAATTGCTGCTGCTCCGCCTGTCTTTTTCTTTGTAGGTAAAGGATTAGCAGGTTGCCCATCTACTTGCACTAAAAATAAGGCGCAATTGCGTTGTCCCACCTCCTTACACAAATCTTTTACTTTTTGTACAATTGCTTGGTTAGTATCATCCGTATAATCACTTTGCGAAAACAAGTATTTTAGATTCCTATCTGTCAGTGTTTCTAAGACTCCTTGTGAACAAAGCATAAAATAATCACCAGGCTCCACATCTTCGATTACATGTGTACTAGCCCAAGCAGGTTCGGAAGCAGTAATTGTTTTGGGTAATAAGACATACTTTCCATTTTGCCATGTACTGCTGACATGATCTTCTGTTTTATAGAGAATTTTATTTTTTCGGATATGGTAAAGCCGACAATCACCCACCCAAGCCACTGTGGCAGTATTATCATTATTGAAATGCAAAATACCTACGGTACTTTTCATTCCATAGGTAGCCGGGTTGTGCTGTAAGTGTTTATTAATACGGCGTTCTGCATATCGCAATGCCTCATTGATATACAATTGTCCTACGGACTTGGTACCAATGGGGTTTACTTTTTGGAAGTATTCTTGAAAAGCAGCAGCTATAATGCTTGAAGCAACATCTCCTTTTTCGATACCACCAATCCCTTCACATAAAATGAAAAGACGTTGCTGATTATCTAACTGATCAGCAGTAGGAAAAAGAGTTGTTTGTAAAGGTGTAGCGAGACCTGCTTCTTTTAAGCTATAAGGAGTCTTAAGGGATATATTCATAGTATATGTTGGGGAACGAATGTT
>JAHDCM010000112.1 GCA_020629895.1 Bacteroidota bacterium | reverse complement strand
CCAAGATACTGCCCTTTTCAATTAAAAAATCAATACTAGTAAAGATGAAAAAATAAATTGATCAAATATTGCTAGACTATTTGCTAACAAGACAAGGCGAAAAACGTAGGCTCTGGCGAGGCTTTTCAACGTAGTATTGTTAGCAAAGAGGCAGCTAGATTGGGCAATTTATTCTTTCCTCTTTACCTATTAAGGATGCACATGAAATTCAACAGTAGAACTCACCTGATCCGCATCATCATCATGTCCACTCCATACTTTGGCCGTCAAAATCCAATTGGTATGTGCTTCTACATCTAATATAATATCATCATGATGTTCGTACAATCCACTTTCTTCATGAACATGTGAAGAGGCAGGAGCGGAATAAATAACGGTACCATCCTCCTTATTTTTAATCTCCACATTCACCTCATCTACCTCACCACCACTCTCATTTTCAAATTCCACATGAATATGGATGGTATCTCCAACATGTTTATCAGTAGAGTCTGGAGACATAATATGTACATGAAATTCATGCTCCTCATGGTCATCGTCATCTTTTTTATCACAGGCAGCAAAAGTAGCTACAAATCCAACTAAAAATAAACTATAAATTAAGTATTTCATTAGCATTAAAATTTAAAAAAATAATAGGAAGAGAGGACACCAATCGAATCCGATTAGTTCTAATTCCCTTCCCAGAGTTCTATAAAAAAGGTTGTGTTACAAAGTATAGAAATAAGATTATTTGACGGGCGTGTCCCCATTTTTTCCAATCGAAATCTGTCAGGTTTTGTAGGGGCAATGCCTTGTGCTTGTCCTTTACCAACAAACCTGACAGATTGATTAGAAAAAATGGGGTCGGGCTATTCGCTTGTAGTTGGCTCACACAAGCGAGTTCAGCTATACGCCTAGCAGTGTCTTCCTCTCGTCAGCCCTGCTAGTCGTAGCTTCACAACGCTTCTGTTTCGCCAAGCTATCGCTACTATCCCTCACGCGGTAGACGATGGAACGATTTACGATAAACGTCCGACGGAGTTGCCGCCAGCGTCATCGCTGGTGGTTTGCCCGACAAATAACAGCGGCTAGGCTGTTTTCCTTCCATTTTACAAAGGCATAACGCGAATATCGTGTGAGGTACAACGATTTACGATAAACGTCCGACGGAGTTGCCGCCAGCGTCATCGCTGGTGGTTTGCCCGACAAATAACAGCGGCTAGGCTGTTTTCCTTCCATTTTACAAAGGCATAACGCGAATATCGTGTGAGGTGCAACGATTTACGTGCGACAAAAGTACTTTTGCCACGCATTGTACATTTGTTTTTATCAAATGCATAAGGTGTTTAACTTGTGACAAAAAAACTTGCAAACAAGTCCAGATCAAATTAATTTTTTATCGCACATCGCACATCGCACATCGCACATTTACCCCTCTGGCGGATCTATGATTTTTCGGATAAAGTCCTGCGATTCGCAGGTTTCTTGTTCGATACGGTAAGCTAAAAAAGATAAAATCGAAATATTAGAAACTAGCGTAGATAAAAGTTCTACGGTAACAATTTCTTTAATTAACTGTTTGCTAACTGGAATTGGAAACTTCTTTTGATTGGTAGAACTTGGAGAATTTTGATCTTCTAGTTTTTTCTTGAGAAAACAGGCTCCATGACAAGAGTCACCAGGAGCTGAGTTATGCACACAGCAAAAGCGGATAATCTCTGATTGATTAAGCTTAAAGAATAAGTAGGTAGCAGTATCTGACATAGCTACGATCTGCATCAATACAGCTAATGATATGACTAAAAATGATCTCAAAAAAACTACTTGTTAATAATGTGAAATTAGGCATTTCAAGTTGAAATATCAAACATTATCGAAAGACATTAGATATATGCTTTGATTTTACTCATTTATGAAACGATTGACGAGTAGATTTGTTTATATTAGCGAAACAAAACTTAAAATCACATTACTCAAGCTTTATGACCCAAGTACCCACCATTTTAATTGGCCTAGGCGGCCTCGGTTCGTATATTGTTGATACCATTTATAGTTGGATTCCTGAAGCAGATCGCGATTTTGTAGCGATACATGCATTTGACACCAACGTCAACGACATTGCTAAACTCAAAAATCTTAAAAAAGAGAACGTTACCCAAACCAGTACCAACTGGACAGTAGAAGAATATCTCCGAATGGCAGAGGCAGACTCTACTGTCAAAGATTGGTTTCCCTATGAACATACCGAATTACTGCGCAAATCGCTTACGGATGGGGCGGGGCAAATTCGTTCGGTATCGCGACTAGCTTACCGAGCAGCAATGGAAAGTGGGAAACTAGGAAATTTACACAGTAGCATCAATCATATTTTCCAAGAAAAAGGAGGAAGCATGAGCAGTAGCGCGAGGGTCATGATTGTTTGCTCACTCATGGGAGGTACAGGAGCAGGTATTTTCCTGCAAACAGCACTTTACATGCGAGATGTACTCGAACAAGACTTTCAACGTCGAAATGTGCTGATTCGTGGAGCTTTTATGCTACCTGATACCCTAGTACTTACCAATACGATCAAAGGAAATGAGGTAGAGAATATACGAGCCAATGCTTACGCCAGTATTAAGGAACTCAACGCCATTACGCGCAATGCCAGCATCGACAAAAAAGATCAGTTAGTTGTAGAACTCGAATATCGCCCCAATCAAGTAGATTCACAAGGGCGACTCGACCATCGTATTACAGCTCGTAACTTGCCTTACAATTTCCTCTACTTATTCGACTTCGAAAATACCGAAAAAAATAATCTCAAATACTTCCGCAACTATATCAACCAAGTTGCCCGATCCACCTTCCTCGATTTATTTAGTCCTGTTTCTAACGACCGCTTCTCCAAGCAAGATAACCAAATCCTTTCCATGATCGCTAATCATGGTATGTCGCGTTACTGTGGTTCAGGTGTCTCCTCCCTCGAATATCCATACCAAGATATGGTGTACTATTTCTCCCTCAAATGGTCTACGGAAAGCTTATCTACCGAGTGGCTAAAAATTGATGAGCAGTTTGAGTCTGACTACCGCGACTATGAACGCGACCTCAAAAGCGGTGTCCCTCGCGAACGTCCCCAATTAGGAGATCGTTATCGAGATATTTTGAAACAATTAGCGACCCAACAAAATCCGCGACCCTTTTTCAAACTCGCCTATCGTGCCGCCCATACCATTGATAAACGAGGAGATATTGGCGAATCAAAGTCTGCAATTTTTATAGACAATGTGCTGCGCCGTATTGATTCCATTATTAATGGAGATGCTAAATTACAGGAATTTGGGGCCGAATGTGCCTTAGATGAAAACCGACTTTCAGAGAAACGTACCGCAAGAGATGAAGTAAGTAGACGAGAAGAAGCCCTCTATTTTTATGAGCAGAATATCCGCAAATTTATTGATAATACTAGAAACTATGTGGTCAATGAGATTGTGTTACAAGATGGCGACCATCCACAAATGTTGAGTGGTGATGATCACAAACTCAATACTTTTATGTTACGCACTCCAGAGCCATTACATCCCATTACAGTGCGTTTCCTACTCTACGAAATAGATGCCCTATTAGATCAAAAAGTAAAGGATTTAAGCCCTAAAAATGAAAAAATCGAAAAGAGCATAGATCGTTACAAAACCATCTACGATCTCGACGAAACGGATGACTATATCGAAAATGCAGATGATCGTATGTCAGAAGCTGAAAAACAAGGTATTTTCGGACGGGTATTCAATAACCAATTCAAAGAGTTTGTAGAGGAATATATTGATAAGTCTTCCAAACACTTCAACAACCTTAATCGCTTCCGCAAAGATCGACTGACCGAATTGATCTTTAAAGAGTTACAAAAAGCCATCAAGGAAATGCAAGAGGAATGGGAGAAGTATTTCCGCAACCTCAAAGACACCCAAAATAACCTCAATAACGAACTAGATATACTAGCTAATAAACACGATCACGAGGCAGATATGACCCGCAATTATGTGCTTGCTTCCAAAGAAAATAAAGAACTACTCTGGGAAAGTCTAAGTTCCAAGATTGTTACGGACGAATTACCCATCGAGATTGCCGCTGAAATTTACAAAGGACAATACGCTCGATTCTGTAAGCGTCGTAAAGCAGAATATCTCACAGAACAACGCCCCGAAAAGGTCGAAGAAATGTTTCGTAAAGATGTAGTTGGCTGGTGCCAAAAACAAATGGAAAAAGAGGAAGCACTGAACCTCAACTGTGTACGCGCCCTTCGTCGAGAAGCACAAATGAAAGGCATGGCAGATGATCAGGTACATCAATATATCAAAGATAAAATTGCCTTGCTCAATAATCTGGCTCGTCCCTGGGTACCTGCTAAAAACAACGCTACTGAACTTAATGCCTGGGGCGTCAATCCTGATTGTATCAAAGAACTTTCAGGAGATATGCGAAATGAGCTTTTTGATGGGACTGACCTTGTAGAACATGAAGCCTTTTCTCCTTACGAAATTACTCGCAACCGTACCCTTTACGGACTCACTATTGATGACTTTAGTAAATTTTACTGTGGAGACAATCAAGGGCGTTCGCCAGGGGAGTACTATAAGGCTTATAATAACCGTATTCGCCAACTTACCCAACAAGGAAATACGGTCACACCACACCTCGACAAACGCTGGCACCTACAAGCCTACTTGCCTGAAATTCACTCCAACAAAGTTACAGAAGATCGCAGCAAAGTTGATCGTGCCTTATTGTGGGGAGTGATTATGGGTTACCTCGAAAATATTGATGAATATGGCCGCCTCACTTGGTTATTTGATGACAATGCTGGTAGCCGCATCATTTATGAGGGAGACAAACCTGCCGACCGTCATATCCACTCGCTACATCGCGCCATGCTTCACAATCCTATTATTGTAGACAAAATACTAGAACGGGTTAAAGAGCAATTTGCAGCCGATGCCAGCGAATTTAGAGATACTATTACCTCCCATACCTTTTACAAAAAGGCACTTGATATTCATTATTACGAAGCCAAGCCAAGCATGAAAACCAATATCATTGATTTGGTATTGCGTTACCCCGAAGGAGACCCTAGTAATTTTGATCTAATCAAACAGAGTGACAGTTTATTAAAGCTATTATGCGAAGAAATTATTCTGCATTTCACCAGCATTTATGGCAGTCACCGCCAAATACCCGCCAAAGAAGCAGCCCTCCAATTTATCAATGAGATGTTGAATGCCTCCACCCTTTACAAAGAGGCCGATCAACGTGGAGCTAGATACCGAAGTTGGGAAAATATTTTACGGCAAATCCAGTAGGGTGCGATCCTTATGTGATCTTTTTGTCATAATAACAATGTGCAATTGCTTTAATGTGAATTAATTGCGATATTACTATTTCGCGTCCAAAAAGCATTTTATTCATCCCTAAAATTAAAACACCACCACTCCCTCTTACCTAAAAACCCTGTATGCTACCATTTGCTATTTTTTTATTTTGTGCGGTTGGCATCGTAGCTGGATTAGTATGGCTACAATTATATGATCAATCAGCAGAAAACAAAACCGACAAAGGAAGTAAAAGCAACTACCTACCCATCGTTATTGGCAGTATCCTACTGTGCCTACTTACTGCCGCCTTTCTCATTTTTTTCAAGCCCGGCTCCAAAGACGATATTTGGCAAGACTATAAAGCCCTGCGCGCAGTAGTAGACCAAGACATTGACGACTGGTCTGCTTATGATTATGTAGGGATTGATAGTCTCATCAATGATAAAATGGAAATGCTCGAAGCGATAGATAAAAACATCGCCTTTATCAATAGCAAATCAATTGTAGATAATGATTTTGATGAAGTAAAAAAAGAGCTACGCGCCTTTCATGATCACCGTTACTTCCAAGCCGAACAACTCATGGAGTTGATGCGTAAAAATACCTTTAGTGTGGATTCTAAGGAGAAAGATATGGAAATGATCATTTCCGATTTAGAAGACGAAATTACAATCTTAGAAAGTGCGTCTGAAGAGGATCGTACTAAGCTAGAAACAGAACGAAGCAAACTAAAAGCATCTACCAATCGAACCAAAACGCATGCACAGGGTTTCAAGCAGCAACTAGATGAACTTCGAAATGGCTTGGAAGAAAAACAAAGTGAAATTAATGCCCTAAAGTTGGCTTTGGAAAAAGAACGAACCGTTACTAAAAATGCTATTCTTGCCCTTGATCAAGAAAAACGTAAAGTCGTTGAGGAGCAACGAAAAGGGGAGCAAATGATGGCCGAAATTAGCCGCCTCCACCTTAAAATGACCAATGTACGGCAATTGGAAACCGAAGTCTTGCAGCTTCGCCAAGAAAAGAAGCGACTGGAACAACGTTTAGCCCGTTATTCGAATGTGGTGCCTGTCGTCAAAAATGAATCAATGGCGAAGCCGTAGGGTCTAACGATTGATGGTTGAACGGTTGAACGGTTGACGGTTGAACGGTTGACGTTTAATCGTAAATCGTTCAAACATCTACTGCGTGAGGGATAGTAGTGGTAGCTTGTCGAAACGGAAGCCTTGTGAAGCTGCGCCTAGCAGGGCTGACAGCGGAAGACACTGCTAGGCGTTTAGCGAAACAGGCTTGTGTGAGGCAACTACAAACGGATAGCCCGACGTGTATAAAAAAAGCGCACTATTTTGCCACCAGCAAGGACGCTGGCAAGAGCAAAATAGTGCGCTTTTTTTATACACGGCACGCCCAAAAAATTACAAAATCTCTAACTCAATTTTCCCCTCTTGCCACTCTATTTCGATATAAGGTAAATAGGTTATTTGGTCTTCAAAAGTACCGAAGCTTTCAAACGGATCGAAGTTAGCAATGGGATTTACAAAACGGTAAGAGGTGATTTTGACGGAGGTGTTATGCCCATTGACTTTGACGCCTGGTTGCCGCCCAAAGCCATGTAAATAGATGCGTACGGTTTTGAAATGACTGGCTCGATTTCCTTCATTCGGACTAATGAGTAAACGGCTATCATTGGCGATATAGTAAATATCTCTGCGGAAGTAATCGCCTTTTTGAAAGGTGTATGTCTTGCCATCATCTTCGTAATACAAAAAGGTGTGATCGGTATCGCCTGCATACCAGTGTATGTCGAGTATGTCTGTTGGTGATTCTTCTACATGTTGTACTAGCGATTGCATGGGAATGATGGCACTACCTCGTACAAAAAGTGGTAGGCGACGAGGGGGGGCTTCTACAAAAATATGTTGCCCTCCTTTGTAGTAGCGATCGGTATAGAAGTCGTACCAGATGCCTTTGGGTAAATATACTTTGGCAATGGATTGATCGGCTGGAAGTGGTACGACCATCAGGGCATCACCAAAAAAATATTGGTTTTGAAAGGCGGGATCGTATATTTGGGGATCGTGGGTGTAATCAATGGCTAGGGAACGGGAGATGGGTAGGCCTGTTAGGTGAGAGAGATAAAAATGACTGTATAAATAGGGGAGGAGTCGGTAGCGTAAATTGACGTAATTACGAGCAATTTCGGTGACTTCTTCGCCAAAAGTCCAGGGTTCGGCCGAGTGGCTATTGATCATTGAATGACAACGAAAGAAGGGGGAAAAAGCACCGATACTGATCCAGCGAGCAAATAAATTGGAAGAGGCTTCCCCACAAAAACCACCTACATCGTAGCCACTATACGCCACGCCAGTAAGTCCTAAACTATTGACCAATCGGGTACCTAATAGCATGTGATCATCTTCAGCTACATTGTCACCTGTCCAAACCGCTGCGTATCGTTGTATGCCTGAATAACCTGAACGCGTTAAGATAAAGGGACGTTTTTCGCCCATCAATTCTTTTACCCCTTCTTGGGTGCTACGTGCCATTTGCATGCCATATACATTGCGCGCCTTGCGATGCGAGGCTTGTTCACCATCGTAATCAAATTCAATCAAATTAGGGGTGCATTGTCCCCAAGAGGCAGGTTCGTTCATGTCATTCCAAAAGCCTTCTAAACCATCATTGACATAGTTAGCAAATAATTGTCCCCACCATTGACGCGTTTTTTTATTGGTAAAATCGGGAAAATAACATTCGCCTGGCCATACATTTCCTGTGTAGTAACTTTTATCGGGATATTTCACAAATACATCTGCCTCTACGCCTGAATCGTGTGGGTGGTAGCCGTTTTCTTTTTTAATTCCTGGATCAACAATAATGGCTACATGAAAGCCAATACTTTTTAGGTGATCAATCATTGATTTGGGATCGGGAAACCGTTTGCCATCCCAACTAAAAGCTTTATAGGCATCCATATAATGAATGTCTAAGTAAATGACATCGGCAGGAATTTCTTTTTCTCGAAAGGTTTCTGCAATCCGAATCACCTCTTTATCAGGATAATAACTATATCGACATTGCTGCAATCCCAAACTCCATTTAGGAGGTAATTCCATACGACCAGTCAACCAAGTGTAAGCCTGAATAATATCGGAAACTCCTTGATCGTGTATAAAATAGTAATCCATATCGCCGTCTTCTGCCGAAAAATAGCTGAAACGGTTATTAGACGCTCCAAAATTAAAACGAGTGCGGTAGGTGTTGTCAAAGAAAATTCCATAGGCCAATTCGGAGTGAACACCAATATAAAAAGGAGCCGTCAAATATAGCGGATCACCATTTGTCGGATAGGCAAAATAATCTGTATTCCAGTTTTCATAAGCTTCTCCACGTCGGTCTACATTTCCTGTTTTTTCTCCCAAACCAATAAATCGTTCTCCTTCTTGTAAACTTTTATAAGTTGTAACCTCTGTACCAATCCAAGAAGTGCCAAATGCGGGATCATCGGCATTGAGTAGCTTGCCTGATTTGTCGTAAAAAGAAAGTCGAACAGGAGAACGGTCAATTTGTAGTTGAATCAGATTGGTTTCAATATTCAAAAACTGCTCGTTTTCTTCTATTACAAAGTCTTCTAAAATAGGAGGACGCACAACGGCATAAGAGTGGCATACAGTGATTGGAAAACGGCTTATTTGAATGCGAATAATGCTTTCATCGTAGATGGTAACTGCTAAATAGGCATTTTTGAGTTTAGCCATCAAGCCGTTAGGTGTTTTTTCCCAACTAATGAGTTTACCTAAACTTTCGTTGAAGTCGTGTCGTTGGTGCATGGTTGGTTTGGATATGGTTGGTGATAGGAGCAAAAATAAGGAATTGTTGATTTTATTTCTATGAAATGTGGTGTTTACTATAACTATTATTGGTTAGGTGTTTGCAAGGTAAAAGCTTGTCATAAGGAATGAGTTAATTTTTTTGTAGAAAATGTGTGTAATTTTAGGTAAATGTATATTTTTTTTAAATTTATTGATCATTTATTTGGAGTTTTTAAAATGACAAATTATATTTGC
>JAHDCM010000111.1:5418-9448 GCA_020629895.1 Bacteroidota bacterium | reverse complement strand
TATTCTTCGTAACCAAATCGAAATTCTCTAAATCACTCACCCAATCGTCCAATCATCCAATCACCCAATCACCCAATCATCCAATCATCCAATCATCAATAACTATGGGCGTGTCCTTTTTCGCCTCGCCCGTCAATGCGTCCACGCATCGACAGGCACGAGGCGAAAAAAGGTCGGGCTATCCACTTGTAGTTGTCTCGTAGAACCTATATTCGGCTATATCACCTAGCAGTGTCTTCCTTCGTCAGCCCTGCTAGGTGAAGCCTCCTAATAGGTCTACTTCACCAAGCTACCGCTTCTATCCCTCACGCAGTAGACAAAAAATCACCATACACTTCGAAAATTCTAATTTTTTTAGTATTTTTGCAGCAAACACGAAGTAATTCAACCTACTAACAGAGATACAAACACTAATAAATAACTAAAAATATGAGCCAAAACGGCACCGAACATACCAATAATGAACTGCTACAAGTTGTACCTGTCTCCGATTTATACAAAAATTGGTTCCTAGAGTATGCCTCTTATGTTATTTTAGATCGCGCTGTTCCTAGTTTTGAAGATGGTTTAAAACCTGTACAAAGACGCATTCTACATGCCCTTAAAATAATGGACGATGGCCGCTTCCATAAAGTTGCCAACCTCGTAGGACAAACCATGCAATATCACCCACATGGTGATGCCTCTATCTATGAAGCCCTAGTCAATTTAGGACAGAAAAACCTTCTCATTGAAACACAAGGAAACTGGGGCGATTTTAGAACAGGTGATAGTGCCGCTGCCGCACGTTATATCGAAGCACGTCTATCCAAATTTGCCTTAGAAGTAGCCTTCAATAAAGATATTACCGAATGGCAACTTTCCTATGATGGACGTAAAAACGAACCCGTCAACCTACCAATGAAATTCCCTCTGCTCCTCGCACAAGGAGTCGAAGGAATCGCAGTTGGACTCTCTACCAAAATTTTACCACACAATTTCATTGAACTACTCAAAGCCTCTATTCAAATACTAAAAGGTCGCTCAACGAATATTCTGCCCGACTTCCCCACAGGCGGACTCGCTGATTGTAGTAACTATAATGGAGGAAAACGAGGAGGACGTGTCAAAGTACGCGCACGAATCGAGATTAGAGACAAAAAAACACTCCTCATCAAAGACCTCCCCTATGGGGTCACTACTAGTAGTCTCATTGATTCTATTGTCAAGGCAAATGATCGCAACAAAATAAAAATCAAAAAAGTAACCGACAATACTGCTGAACATGTGGAAATAGAAATCGAACTACCTCCAAATGTTTCACCCGATGTTACCCTTGATGCCCTATATGCCTTTACCAACTGTGAAGTATCTATTGCACCCAATTGTTGCATCATTATAGAGGATAAACCTCATTTTTTAGATGTCAACGAATTACTAAAAATATCCACCAATCACACCGTAGAACTCCATCGACAAGAACTCGAATATCGTCTCAAGGTCTTAATGGAAAAACTACATTTTGCCTCGCTTGAGCAAATATTTATCGAAAATCGTATTTATCGCCGCATTGAAGAATGTGAAACGTTTGAAGCAGTTATTGAAGAAATTGATAAGGGATTAGAACCCTTCAAAAAACAATTTATTCGCGAAGTAACACGCGATGACATCATTCGCCTTACCGAAATCAAAATCAAACGAATATCCAAATATGATTCCTTTAAAGCAGATGAAGCCATTCGCAAACTAAATGAGGAAATCAAAGAAGTACAAGGCTATCTCGATAATATCATCGACTATGCCATCACTTATTTCCAAAATCTGATCAAAAAATATGGAAAAGGACGTGAACGCAAAACAGAGATTTCTTCTTTCGAAAATATCAAAGTCCGACAAGTAGCCATTGCCAACCAAAAACTATATGTGAATCGAAAAGATGGCTTTATCGGCTATGGCCTCAAAAAAGATGAATATATTTGCGACTGCTCAGACATCGCAGATATTATGGTGGTTCGAAAAAATGGAAAATTCCAAGTCTGCAAAATAAGTGATAAAGTTTTTGTAGGTAAAGATATTATTCATGTAGATGTATGGCAAAAAGGAGATGAGCGCAAAATTTATCACGCTGTTCACTTTGACGCCAAATCAGGCAATACCTATGTCAAACGATTTGCACTAACTGCCATTACTCGAAATCGAGAATATGACATCACCACAGGTATCAAAGGCTCTAAACTACTTTACTTTGCAATGCATCCCAATAGTGAGGCAGAAACGATAAACGTATTACTTAGCTCCACCTGTAAAGCAAAAATGAAAACCTTCGACTTTGATTTTTCTGAACTAGCCATCAAAGGACGTGGAGCAAGAGGAAATATTCTCACTAAATATCCTGTCCGAAAAGTTACCCAAAAATCAATCGGGGCTTCTACGTTGGGGGGACGAAAAATTTGGTATGATGATACCGTCGGCCGATTAAATACGAGTGATCGCGGCACCTTTTTAGGCGAGTTCGATACAGGAGATAAGGTATTAGTCCTCCAAACGGATGGAAATTATATTCTAACAGACTATGAACTAAGTAACCATTATGACACCAAAAAGCTATTCCATATTGAAAAATTCATTCCTGAAAAAGCACTAGCATTAGTGTACTATCATGGAGAACGTAAAACGTATTATGTCAAACGGTTCAAAATAGAAACGACAACCATCGGACAACACTTCGCATTTATGGAAGGGAAAAGCTCTAAAATACATTACCTAACTACTGGTGCCAAACCAATTATCGACATTACTTATCAGAAAAAAGCGCGGGGAGAAAAACTAAAACAAACCATTCGCTTAGAAGAGTTTATTGAAGTGAAAGGATGGCGATCAATTGGCAATAAACTACCTTACTACCGAATCAACCAAATAAAAGAGTTGAGTGTCGAAAAGGTGATTCCCACCCCACAAAATAAAAAAGGAAAAAGTGGTACAAAAACTGCTACTAATAAATCGAAAGTAGAGCAAGGGAATCCCAACGAATCAAACGTTTCTAACAAAAACGATAAACAAGGGAAGCTCTTCGACTAAACGCAACCATGCAAGTACAAACTAATGGCGGAACATCAATTGATCGAACAAACAGGAATCGAAGGTTTAGTGGTCATCAACCCCAAAGTATGGGGTGATCATCGAGGCTATTTCTATGAAAGTTATAATGAACGTATTTTTAAAGAATTAGGGCTTAACTATCACTTTGTACAAGATAACCAAGCCCGTTCAGGCTATGGCGTCCTAAGAGGATTGCACTTCCAACGTAACCCCTGGTCACAAGCCAAAATGGTACGCGTACTAGAAGGCGCAGTTCTCGATGTAGCCGTAGACCTACGGCTTGGCTCTCCAACATACGGCAAATGGCATAGTGAAATCCTCTCTTTTGAAAATAAAAAACAAATGATGGTGCCTCGCGGCTTTGCACATGGTTATGTCGTACTTACCGAAACTGCCGAATTTTTCTATAAAACAGATAACTTCTACGCCAAAGAATTTGAAAGTGGCATTCTCTATAACGATCCTAATCTCAATATCGACTGGAAAATCCCCGAAAAAGACATCAAATTATCCGAAAAAGACAAGTTGCTACCAACTATCCGCCAAGTAGAACATAACTTTGTGTACGCCTAATACCTATTCACACACTTCAGAAATAATGGATGCCGCCCGACATATTTACGAATCAATGGGCTTTCAACAACTAAAAGAAATACCTCCCATTTTTGATAAACGTTACTGGTTATATCTTCTAAAATTATAAGATCAAAAGCAAACAATATGAATCCCCCCTCCCACCGCCTACTCGTCACTGGTGCCAACGGGCAACTCGGACAAGAACTCCGCTACCTCTCTGCTAATTACCCACACTGGCAATTTCTATTCTGTGACCGTCAAACCCTCGACATCACCAAAGCCCCTCAAGTCCAAGAACAAGTCCAACAATTTCAACCAACTATCATCATTAACTGTGCTGCCTACACCAAAGTAGACCTTGCAGAAACAGAACAGG
>JAHDCM010000111.1:1894-5318 GCA_020629895.1 Bacteroidota bacterium | reverse complement strand
ATCCATATCTCCACCGATTTTGTATTCGATGGTACTAGCACCACCCCCTATCTCGAAGCGTATCCTACAAAGCCACTAGGAGTATATGGAGCCACCAAACTAGCAGGCGAACAGCAACTCCAAGCCTCCAATTGCGATTACCTTATCATTCGAACCGCTTGGGTCTACTCTTCTTTTGGTAAAAATTTTGTCAAAACCATGCTACGACTGGGCGAAAGCCGCTCACAACTCACCGTAGTCAACGATCAAATAGGATCACCTACTTATGCACGTGATTTAGCCCAACAAATTTTGTATCTTGCAGCCCGTTTGAAAAAAGAACACCTTCGTCAAACCTATCACTATACCGGGCAAGGCACCACCAGTTGGTGTGGTTTCGCCACCGAAATCATGAAACAAGCAGGATTAGATTGCCATATTCTCCCTATTCCAAGTAGCAACTACCCTACTCCTGCACAACGCCCCGCTTATAGTGTCCTCAATACCCAAAAAATACAATCCACTTTTGGATGCGAAACACCACACTGGCAAGATAGCCTAAAAGCATGTTTACAAGCTATCCAAACCACTTCAAAAACCAATTAATATAATATGCTAGACAAAATTGATATTCAAATACTACAAGAAATTGCTGTTCGAGCCGGAAAAGCCATTCTCGAAATTTATGAGCAACCCTTCGAAATCGAAACCAAAGCCGATAAATCTCCCCTCACCGCAGCAGACAAAGCTTCTAACGACATCATTATCGCAGGCTTAGAAAAACACTACGCCTCTATTCCCATTATTTCCGAAGAAAACAAACAACTAGATTACGATACTCGTAAAAACTGGGAATATTGTTGGATGGTCGATCCTCTTGATGGCACCAAAGAATTTATCAAAAAAAATGGCGAATTTACCGTCAACATCGCTCTCATCCACAAAAATGAAAGCGTATTAGGCGTCGTTTATGTCCCTGTAAAAGACACCCTTTACTACGCCATAAAAGGACAAGGAGCCTTCAAAATAAGCAACGGTGGCAGCCCCGAAAAAATCCACGCCAAAGCAGCAAAAGCAGGTGAAATAGTACGCATTTTTGCCAGTCGCTCCCACCTAAATGCCGATACACAAGCCTTCATCGACCAATGCAAAGAAAAATTTGCCGATGTCGAATTAGTTGCCGCAGGAAGCTCCCTCAAATTCTGTCTCCTAGCGGAAGGAATTGCACACATCTACCCCCGATTTGCTCCCACAATGGAATGGGATACCGCTGCTGCCCATATCGTAGCCACTGAATCTGGAGCCAGTGTCACCATTCCCGAAAATGGAGAAGCACTAAACTATAACAAAGAAAATTTGTTGAATCCATACTTCTTGGTGCAAGTATAATTTTTAATAATGAACATTTACAATCAACATAAGGGGTTCAACATACTAGGACTCCTTTTTCTTTTATCCCTTACCTTTGCTTGTAGCTACTCTGATGAATGGCAAGCGGTAACAATCAATGACGAATACCAAATCGCCCTCCCCTCCTACCTTTCTGTACCCGACAAAAAACTACATCTACAAGCCCAATTACAATACAACAATTATTTTCGCAATGTATATGTCATTGTAGTAGACACACCTAAAACCAAATTCGATCTCAATTTACAAAGCTACTACCAAAAAGAATACGACCTCCTTGCCGAGCGTCTCACCAAACCACAACACATAGATAGCTCCCACCTCACCATCAATGGGCTACCTGCCCGCCAGTTTTCTATGACAGGAGAAGTAGGCAAAAGAGATGTGATCGAAAAAATGTATTACCGCATTACCCTTATCGAAAGTCCCGACAAATACTATCTGATTAGCATCTGGACATGGGACGAATGGCGTCGCAAATACCGCAAAACAATTGACAAAATGGTGCAATCTTTTCAACTCCTCGAAACAAAAAACTAGTATCTCTCCACTAAATAATTTATTTTTATATTCATTTAATTTTGGGCGTGTCCCCATTTTTGCTGAAAAAAAGTTCCCGCCAGCGTATTGCTGGAGGCATTTTTTTCAGCAAAAATGGGGTCGGGCTATCCGTTTGTAGTTGTCTCATACCCACTTGTTCAGCATAATCCTAGCAGTGTCTTCCTTCGTCAGCCCTGCTAGTCATTGCTTCACAAAGTGGCTATTTCTCCAAGCTACCACTACTATCCCTCACGCAAGTTACGCTCCCAGACACCCATATTACCACTCATTGCATCTAGGATGGTAACGGAACAAGCACAACTAAATATAACTAGTAAAGCCTTTACATCCACCACACAAATTGCCATCTATTGAATGGTATCAGTAAAAAAGATTATCAATCAAACATAATACCTATCATTATGCAAACAGTTCACACTAAAACGCTCCACTTGCTATCATCATCGTACCAATATCCGCTACCTATCCTTTATATTATTCTGCTAGTTTTTCCTGCCTCCCTCTTCGCCCAAATCCCCAATTATGACGATTTGCCCAACGAAATACCAACCGTCAATTGGCAGACCCTAACAGAGCAACAAATCTCTCCTGATGAAACTCTCCATTTTGAAATCACACCTGCTCGTTATAAAAAAATAACAGAACAGATCATGATCAAGGAAGACTATAATGGTTTTAGAGAACCTGTTTACCAAACAGTAACAGAAACGGTAAAGATCAAGGAGATGGCCACCAAAATAATCACCATACCTTACGAATCTTATGTAGAAAAAATACCCACTTTACTAAAACCCGAACATATCATACTCCGTAAAAAAGCCAAACCTCACCCTTTTACGGAAAGCTGTTATGATAAAAATGGAATTGGCATTGATACCTGTCATTGGGAATATGTTACGATTCCCGCCCAATATGTTCAGCAGAAAGTAGTGCGTGTTAGCCGCCAAACCATGACCGAAACACTTGTTATTCCTCCTGAATATAAAGAAATAGAAGTACAACGCATTGATAAGGAAGCAACCGCCAAGAATAAAAAACGCTTAAAACGATACCAAATAGAAGCGGAATTCCAAACCGTTGAAGTCATGGTTTTGGAACAAGAGGCATCAGCCAAAGAAGTGGTTATTCCAATTTCAATAGGTACCATTACTTCTTATCATCCTAGCGATACCCCTATCAATTTGGATCGTTTAAGAAAACCAGGAGCCAAGAGTAGTACGATTCAAGAAATCATACCTAAAAATACGCCTGAAATAGAAGAAACGGAACGTAGCGAAAAAGATAAAAGTGGCAAAGCCCCACCACCACCACCCAAAGCTGCTCCTCGTCCTTCATCTCCCCCTAGTAGTGTGGTTGAAGATGTAAAACGAGAATATATGAAAGAAGCCAGTAGTAAAGTGGTGTATGATCGAAATGCCAAACCTAAAGCGACTAGAACTTATGGAAGAAGTGGTAGTTCTAAGATAAATCATGC
>JAHDCM010000111.1:0-1794 GCA_020629895.1 Bacteroidota bacterium | reverse complement strand
AACCTAAAGCGACTAGAACTTATGGAAGAAGTGGTAGTTCTAAGATAAATCATGCAACGATCTCTTCTACGGCTCCCTTTAGTGATATGTCCCCTTCTCCTACATCATCACTTCCAACAATGCCCCCTCCTCCTCCACCTCCTCCATCACCACCATCACCTCCTCCCAGTATGTATGAGCCTCCACTAGCTGAACCAGCTCCTGAAGGAATGGCAACTATTGAAGATGCAGAAATGCCCCATAGCATAGCATCTCCACGAGAAATTCATGCAGGCACGCTCACTGCTGGCGAAATTAATGATTTTAGTAAATGGGAGATGTGGGAAGATATTTCGAGTATTATTTTACAACAATGGCAGCAACGTTGGCAACTCAAGCCACTAGAACGCTACTCAGTACAGCTCACTTATGAAGATGGGAACCCTGTTGTAGATCGACTGGTGGAAGTAACAGACAATAAGGGTAAAAGCTGGAAAGCACGTACCGATAATACGGGAAAAGCAGAACTCTGGGGGCATGCCTTTGGCGAAACATACCAAGCACTTGCAAACCCAACCATCAAGGTAAATCAAGGAGGTAAAATGCGCAAGCTACCCTCCAAAGCGACGGCATTTGCCAATGGGATGAACAGCCTACAAGTGAAAGGAAATTGCAATTATTCTGATCAGTTGGATGTGCTATTTGTTGTCGATGCCACTGGCTCTATGAAAGATGAAATTGCGTACCTTCAAGTAGAACTAAATGATGTTATTTCCCAAGTACAAGCCAATCAGCCCGATTTGAACATTAATTTAGGTAGCCTTTTTTATCGTGACCATTCAGATGAATACCTAACCCGCAAAAGTGATTTCTCTACCGATATTAGCCAAACAACCAATTTTATCAAAGCCCAAAGTGCTGATGGTGGTGGTGACAAACCTGAAGCCGTAGAAATTGCCCTTGAAGAAGCCTTGCAGCTTTCTTGGAGCAAGGAAGCACGTACTCGCCTGTTGTTTTTGGTACTGGATGCTTCCCCCCGTGAAAACGATGATGTACGCAAATCCTTAGATGCGAGTATCCGCAAAGCAGCCGAAATGGGCATCAAAATCATACCTATTGCTGGTAGTGGAATTAATAAAGGTACCGAATACCTCATGCGCTCAATGGCTCTCCTCACCAATGGACGTTATGTCTTTTTGACCGATCATAGTATGGTAGGTGGCAAACACATTGCACCTACTACTGATACCTACGAAATGGAGTTTTTCAATGATTTACTTATCCGTATCATTGAGGAAAGTGTTACCATTCCTAGCTGTGGTCTGGAAGCAAAAACAAACACTCCTAAAGAGGATGTTCCAGATAAAGTAGTTAAAAAAGACGATGATAAAACAAAAAAAGATCCTGATAAAAAGGTAAACATCGCCAAAGTATATCCAAATCCAGCAGTTGATTTTGTACAGTTTGAAAGTACAACAGAGGTCGCCGAACTACTCCTGACTGATCTTACTGGAAAAATTATACAACGGTGGACGAAGGTGCCAGAGGGCATCCAAAAAATTGATTTAGTGCAGTTTCCCGTAGGCGTGTACTTTGTTAAGTATCAAGTAGATGACGTGTGGAAAATGGAAAAAGTACTAGTGACAAGGAACTAGTTTCTAATCAAGATAAAGTGGATGACTGCAAACAGCCAGAGGCTGTTATTTGTCGGGCAAACCACCAGCGATGACGCTGGCGGCAACCTCATTCAATCATTCAGAATTGGGCGACCACAAGGGATCGCCCCTACAATCATTCATTCAATCATTCAGTCAA
>JAHDCM010000110.1 GCA_020629895.1 Bacteroidota bacterium | reverse complement strand
CGGAAGACACTGCTAGGACTATGCTGAACGAGCAGCTATGAAGCAACTACAAGCGGATAGCCCGACCTTTTTTCGCCTCGCCCGTCGATACGTTCACGTATTGACAAGCGAGGCGAAAAAAGGACACGCCCAAAAATAAAAAAACAATACATAATCCATTAAATAGAATTTCTATGAAGCGACAACTGAAAGCTTTATTATTGATAGGGATATTGGCCATGACTGCTCAAATAAGTGTGGCACAAGAACCGTTGGAGGCGTATGGCGTCCCTTTAAACAGTTTTCCTACTCCTCCATATTTAGAGTCGGCAACAGCAGTGATTAATTATAATTTGGATTTTATGGAATTGAATGCTGGTCCAAATATATTACATCATGATCCACAGCGAAATGTGAAGTTTTATATGTTTTTTCGAGAGAAACAACGCATTTATAGTTTACGAGCAGTATATGCAGATACGGTTGTATTACCTTTAAAAATTCAACAATCGGAAGATACACCTGGTTGTTTATTTGCTTTGATAGGTGATGATTGGGTGAATACCATTTGTTCGGATAACTTCCGTTATGATGCCAAAGCGCATATTAAAAGTTATGATCCTCCTAAAGAAGCGACTGCCCGTAAAATTGATGATGAGGAGGCAAAGGAAATTGAAAGTGCAATGTTGAAGAAGATTGCAGCTTATGAAGAGATGGAGAAAAAAGCCGAAAAGGGGAAGAAAAAAAGAAAGAAGAAAAAACGGAAGAAGAAAGTAGAACGTCCGTTCTAGTTAGTCTTAGAAATGAAAAAATAATGCGCAGTTCTACCGAACTGCGCATTATTTTTTGGATGCTGTTGGACATCGACTAATGATACTGTACTTTTGTAGTTCTTTAGTCTAGTAATAAATAAGATCGCTTTGGAAACATTTATTAATATCGCACACACACAAGCAGATTTAAAACAAGAAAAATATACTTGTGTAGATTTGGTGCAGCATTATATGAAGCAAATTAAGGAACGTGCATCTTTGAATGCTTTTTTGGAAGTATATGAAGCAGCAGCCCTTGTAAGGGCGCAGACATTGGATGAAAAATTGGCAAGAGGGGAGAGCTTGGGTAAATTGTTTGGTGTGGTGATTGGTATCAAGGATGTGATTTGTGTGAAGGAACATCGGGTTAGTGCTGCGTCTAAAATTTTAGGCGACTTTGAATCATTGTTTTCGGCAACTGCTGTTGAGCGATTACTAGCAGAAGATGCCATTGTGATTGGGCGGTTGAATTGTGATGAGTTTGCGATGGGATCAACGAATGAAAATTCGGCTTTTGGACCAACTCGCAATGCTTATGATGAACAAAAGGTGCCAGGAGGGTCTTCGGGTGCGTCGGCGGTGGCTGTACAAGCGGGTTTATGCATGGCGGCACTAGGGTCGGATACAGGAGGATCGGTGCGACAACCTGCTTCTTTTTGTGATGTAATAGGAGTAAAACCTACTTATGGCCGTATTTCTAGGCATGGTTTGATTGCGTATGCATCGAGTTTTGACCAAATTGGCCCGCTTACAAAATCTATTGCAGATGCCGCCTTATTATTGGAAGTGATGGCAGGAAAGGATGATTTTGATAGTACCGCTTTACAAGAAGAGGTGCCAGCTTATAGCCAACAGTTACACTTTGGCCGTAAAGCCAAGATTGCTTATGTGAAAGAGGTGATGGAGCATCCTGGGCTAGATGCTGAGATTAGAGCAAATACGATGCAGTTTTTAGAGGACTTACAAGAACAAGGACACGAACTAACAGCAGTAACTTTTCCTTATTTGTCGTATTTGGTACCTACTTATTATATTTTGACAACTGCTGAAGCCTCATCTAATTTGGCGCGGTATGACGGTGTGCAGTATGGGTATCGTGATGAAGAAGCGCAAGATATGGAAATGACCTATCGAGCGAGTCGTACTGCTGGATTTGGAGCAGAGGTAAAACGGCGTATTATGTTAGGAACTTTTGTGTTGAGTGCGGGTTATTATGATGCCTATTATTCGAAAGCTCAAAAAGCAAGACGCTTGATTTTAGAAGCCACAAGTGCTATTTTGGATGCTTATGATTTTATTGTAACACCAACAACACCCACAACAGCTTTTGACTTGGGAGATAGTAAGTATCAAGACCCTATTGCGATGTATTTGGCTGATATTTATACTGTTCAGGCAAATTTAGTAGGGATGCCCGCAGTTTCATTACCTTTATTTCAACATTCAAATGGTATGCCCTATGGTTTGCAATTGATGGCTAATAGATATGAAGAGGCATCTTTATTGGCATTTGCTCAACATCTGATGGAAAAATGATTAAATACTTCTATTTCTCTAAAAAAGACACTAATTTTATAAACCACTTATATGAAATAAGAAAAGTATATAATAGCCCATTAATTACTTTTAGTAAAATACCCAAAATGAGTTTTGATCATAAACTAGCCTTGTTGTTATTGTGCGTGCTAATGGTATGTCAGATTGAGGTATATGCACAGTCGGGAGGATCTGCTCCACCGCCTACGGAAAAAAAAGATTACCAGTATAGTGGTGAAGAAATGGATTTTGGTAGTTCCTCTGAAGAGGAGGAATCATCAACTACTACTGAACCAGTTAAAAAAGCTAAACCTAAACAAACAGGTAGAACCAGTTCGGCAGAGGGAGTAATTTATGAAGATGGTGATATTAAGCAAATTGACTTTTCTTCTGGGCGTTCGGGAGGCGTACTAAAATTTCCTACTGTTCCTAAAAAGGAGGCACCTATTGTTGATAAAAAAGAAACGAAACAAGGTAATGATAAGGAGATAGAGGAAAGTGAAGGAGGAGATAAACAAACAGAGGTAAATACAGATAAACAAGTTCGCGAAAATTATACAGGTCCTACCTTTAAAGATCCTAAAGAAATTGATTATGGTGTGGAATCGTCTGAAACGATTGATGCTAAAGAGAAAACAAGTACAACTAATAGTGTTACTAAGACGCCATCCAATACTGGTTCTCCTATTCCTGCCGATGCAATTAATAGAGGTGCTATTGGCCCAAGCACAATGCCTACTGGTACTGTTTCGACACCTAATAAGGTAAATACGGGTACTATCGGAACAGCCACTACAACTACACCCATTCCTCCAAATGCCATTAATAGGGGGACAATTGGGCCGAGTGTAATACCCGCGGGTACGGTGCCTGCTGCTAAAGTGGTGAAGCCTGTGCCTCCTAATGCAATTAATACTGGTACAGTAGGCCCAAGTATTATGCCTACAACTGCAACGAATGTTCCAGCTAGAGTGAATACTGGTACGATTGGCCCAGCTGATATGGAAGAGGACAAGACGAATAGAGTGAATACTGGTACAATTGGCCCAGCTGATATGGAAGAAGATAATTTATATCAGGCAACAGAACAACGAGATGTATTGAAACAACACAAAATCCTTCAAGGGGTAAAAGAAACAGGTGTTTATCCTTTTTCTCCTGATGAGGTACCTATTTATGAACCAGAGGTATTGAGAGAACGAGTGTTGACCTTACCTACTATCATTCCTATGGAGTATAATGATAAGGTAGAACATTTTATTAATTTGTTTGTCAAGGATAGACGAGAGCAGGTGGAAACAATGCTCTCAAAAACAGAAATGTATTTTCCTGTTTTTGAAGAGGCGTTAGATCGGCATGGTTTACCAATGGAATTAAAATACCTACCTATTATCGAATCGGCTTTAATGCCTCATGCGCGTTCTGAAAATGGTGCGGTTGGCTTGTGGCAATTACCTTATGGTACAGCTAGAATGTACGGTTTAGAGTCCAATTCTTATATTGATGAACGACGTGATCCTTTATTAGCAACAGAAGTGGCAGTAACGCATTTGGAGAATTTATACAAAACATACCAAGATTGGTATTTGGTTATTGCTGCCTATAATTGTGGAGAAGGAACAGTAAATAAGGCAATTAAGAGAGCAGGTGGAGAAACTGACTATTGGAAAATAGTACAATTTTTACCTGAAGAAGCACATGCTTATGTGCCATTGTATATTGCAGCGGTATATGTAATGCATTACTTTCCAGAGCATAATCTGCGACAAGACGCTGCTCCGTATAGCCTGTATGTAACAGATACTGTCATGGTTAAACAATTACTGGACTTGAAAGAAGTGGCTACCTATGTGAGTATCAATATAGATGAGCTATTGTTTTTAAATCCTGCTATTGTACGTAATGTGATTCCTGCTTCTAAAAATGGGTATCCTTTAGTATTGCCATTGGGTAAAATTGCGACTTTTCAAATTTATTTAAATAATCAAAAAGCAAAGCAGAGAGATATTGTGTTTGAAGATCCTGGAATTCCAGAACTGAGTGGTGATAGCCCCTGGAATTTGGTGAGTGAAGTGGAAGATACAAAGATAGTGACTAACAAAACAGACGAGAACGAAGTGGACGAAACGAAAACAGTAGGGGAGACAAGCCGTTATTTAAAAACAAGTGAAAAAGAATTTGTCGATAAAATCATCAATCGTCCTGAAGTTAAAAAAATAGTGGTGGAAAGTGATGGTATTAAGCAAACAATCAGTATTGATCATGAGGTAATAGCAGGACAAGGGCTTTCAGATATTGCGAATTTGTATAACTGTGACATTGAGGAATTGATGAAATGGAATAAATTACGCAATAAAAGGGTGAAGAGTGGAACTGTCCTTTCTATCATTGTTCCTGCCGAACAAGAAATGGTGTATCGAAATATTCAAATGCGAGAATTAGAAGAAGGGAATTTTGTATCAAAAGATACACCTGTTATTGTAAGTATTCAGCATCGAGTAGAGCAAAATGATACATACGACTCTTTAGAGAAAAAATATCAAGTTGATAAAAAAGATATTTTACAACTCAATAGTTTGAAGGGGAGTGATGCTGAATTAAAGCCAGGAATGATTATTCTTATTCCTAAGAAGTAAACAACGGTACATAATTGTAAAGAAACAGAGATATTGTTGATCACTCAAACAGTATCTCTGTTTTTTTATGTTAAATGACTTTTCGATAAGTACATTTATTCAATCAAGTCTTACATTTACTCATTCTTATAAGCAGGTAAGGAGAATAAACGATACATTTGTATCTTACTATCCGTTCTATTTTTGATACTTAAACTTAATTTATGTTACGAGTTTTCAGTTGCTGTTTAATTATTTTATGTTTGGCTGGGTGTAGCATTTCGCCTGCTAATGATAATGAAGGAAAAGAAAAGAATACACAACAGTCTGGTACAACTGAAGTAAATATTCCCAAAAAGCGATCAAGTAATTCGTATTTACCACAGTCAACTGGTCGAATTGACGAAATGATTTTAGTATTAGGAGAAAGTATGTGGAAAGGTGCAGAAGGAGACACCCTTCGAAAGTATATTTTACGAGATTATGAAGGCTTACCACAATCCGAACCGCTTTTTGATATGCGCCAAGTAGATGGAGTCGAATTATCAAATATCCTTAAAAAAGTAGCTACTATTTTTATTGTTGGGGTAGAAGACGGAACAGATAAAGCTTCTGAAATGGTACGCGAACAGGTTCGCATTTATCAGCAGAAAAGTACCAGCGACCAAACACCACTTTACCTCACCCAAACCGATGTATGGGCTAGTCCACAAAATGTGGTGTATATGATGGCTGCCAATCGAGAAGATTTAAAAAGTAAATTGAAACAATACCAAGACAAAATCATTCAACAGCTCTATAAAATTGAAGACTCTAAAATGGTCAACAATATTAAGGCACCAGGTTACAATGCAAATTTGACCCAGAAAATGAAAGACAAATTAATGCTAGACTTTAAAGTGCCTAAAAACTTTTTGGAAGCATTAGATACGACCAATTGTGTATGGTTAAGAATGGATGAAAATCGACAAGAAGCAGTTAGTAATTTGTTTGTAGGAACCTTGCCTTATGAAGAGGGAAAGGCTCCGCCGTTAAATGGGGAAACGATTATCAATGTGCGTGATTTACTGGGGAAATATGTAAAAAGTGATACCAAAGGTTCATACATGTATTCGGATACCATTTTACCACTTGAGTTCAAGTTTGAAGAAATAGATGGAACCCCTGTTTTTAAAACAATGGGATTATGGCGAATGAAAGATGATTTTATTGGTGGGCCATTTATCAACTATGCCTACGATGATACCAAAAACAAACGCATTGTATTATTAGATGGATTTGTATATGCGCCCAAAGTAGGGAAACGCTTATTTATGCGACGGCTAGATATGATGATTCGGCAAGTACTAATGAGTGAATTAAAAAAGTGATAAAAAAAGGGGCGTTTCTTAGAAACGCCCCTTTTTTTATTGCTTTAGTAGGTAATGATCAATCAATCATAATAGGCATAATCAACATCGTAATCACCTCATCTTCATCATTTTCCAATGGTTCGATCAACACAGCTCTCGAAGAAGTTGCCAACTTAAAACAAACCTCTTCCGAACTAAGGGTATTTAGTATTTCAGCTAAAAAACGCGCATTGAAAGCAATTTCTAAATCGTCACCATTATACTGACAATCTAATCGCTCACTTCCCTTATTCGAATAATCTAAATCTTGTGCAGAAAGCGTCAATTCACTCTCTTTAATATCAAAATAGACCTGATAAGTATCTTTATTGGCGAAAAGAGAAATACGACGCAAAGAATTTAATAAATCACCTCGATTAACCAATAACCGATGTGGATTATCAATCGGGATAACTGCTGTATAATTAGGATACTTACCATCAATAAGGCGACATGTTAAACGAGTATCACCATAAGTGAAGAAAGCATTCGCATAGTCATAAGCAATCTTGACAACCGATCCATCTTTAGGCAGCGACTTCCCAATTAAAGTTAGTGCTTTTTTAGGCATCACAAAACTAGATGCCTCATCGTAGGTCAAATCTATTCGACGATACTTTGCCAATTTATGCGCATCTGTCGCCACAAAATTAATCCCATCTGTATCCAACTCAAATAAAACCCCCGTCATTGTACGACGCAATTCGTCACCACTTACCGCAAACAAGGTATTACCAATCGCATGTTCCAAAATAGAGGTTTGAAGCACCAATTCTTTAGCAGCACCTGGCTCTGAAATAGTTGGAAACTCTTCCCCATTTTCTCCAGTGATATGAAACTTCCCATTCGAAGTACTCAACTGGATACTATAATTTTCTTTATTCACATGAAAAGTAATCGGCTGATCAGGCAATGATTTGATAATATCCTGCAATATTTTACAAGGAATAGCCACCAAACCACTTTCAGATCCCATCACCTCAATACTCGTAGACATAGAGGTTTCCAAATCAGTAGCAGAAAGTCTCAAGGTATTATCCTGCAAATCAAAAAGAATATCTTCTAAAATGGGCATACTTGAATTAACACCCACTGCACCACCAATCTTATTTAAGTGGCCTAATAATATGGAGGCGGAAACGGTAAAAATCATAAACGGATTTGTTTGAGAGGTTCGATTGTGAATAGACCCTAATATCTACTCTTCAATCTTAAAAATTATGGGAATATAGTTATTTTTTATCAGTTACTAAAAGGAATAGATAACATCAAAATATCTTCTTGCTCATTTTGAGCAACAGGACGTAATATGCCTGCTCTATCCGAAGCAACAAAATTCAACTGTACCTCTTCACTCTGCAAAGCATTTAAAAACTCGGACAAAAAACGCGCATTAAAAGCAATTTTCAAACTGCCATTAGCCGAGCATTCTAATTGTTCTGTGGCAGCATTTGAAAAATCTAAGTCTTCGGCAAACAAAGATATATTGTTCGGAGAAATATTTAATGCAACATGATAATTCGTCTTATCCGAAAATACCAAAATACGGCGCAATGCAATATGAAACGCCGCCCGATTTACCAACACCTGAATAGGCATTTGTTTCGGAATAACCGCCATATAATCAGGATACTTAGCATCTACTAAACGAGCAATTAGTTGAATGCCATCAAATGCAAATCGAAGATAAGTATCACTACCCGCAATATGTACCGATTCTGGATGCTGTTGCAACGCTTTTTGCAAAAGTTGAAGCGATTTTTTAGGAATAATATACTGCGCATTACCAACAGCGACATCACCATCCACCTCATATTTTACCAAACGGTAGCCATCCGTCGCTACAAAAATCTGTTTAGTACCATCCAATTGAAACAACAAACCCTGCATCGCCTGTCGCAGATGCAGCTGATTAATCGAAAACAAGGTATAATGAATCGCTTCTTGTAAAACATTTGTAGCAATGTCATTCGATGTTGTTGCCTCAAAATCGGGTTCCTTCGGATAATCACGCCCCATACTACCAGGCATCTTATAAGTACCACTCAGCGCATGAATAGAAATGCTAAACTGTTCCAAATCCACCTCAAACTCCAAAGGCTGATCAGGTAATATCTTTAAAATATCCAATAATGTTCGTGCAGGAATCGTAATAGCCCCTTCATCACTTGCCTCTATCGGAATAACAGTTCGAATATAAGTCTCCAAATCTGTAGCTGCCAATATCAACTCATCATGCGTTATCTGAAATAGAAAGTCTTGCAAGATAGGCATCGTTGAGCTAGATGGAATAGCTCCAATTAGTATGTGTAACTGTTTGATTAGTTGATTTGTATAAACTGTAAAAGTCATGGGTGATTGGCTTATTGATATACATGCAAATTTACACTTTCAAAAGCGTAAATTTGCATAAAAAATACAAATTATGGCACATATTATTCCTATTCAAAATCACCACCCACAAATTCATGAAAGTTGCTTTATGGCTCCCACCGCGACCATTATCGGACAAGTAACAATGAAAGAACAGTGTTCCGTATGGTTCAATGCAGTTATACGAGGAGATGTAAATAGCATTCAAATAGGGGAGAAGGTCAACATTCAAGATGGAGCAATTATACACTGTACCTACCAAAAAGCAGCCACCACCATTGGTAATAATGTTTCGATTGGACATCGCGCAATCATACACGGCTGCACCATTCACGATGATGTACTCATTGGTATGGGAGCTATCGTCATGGACAAGGCCATTATTCACTCCAACAGCATTATTGCCGCAGGAGCAGTCGTACTAGAAAATACCATTGTAGAAACAGGAAGTATTTATGCAGGAGTGCCTGCCAAAAAAGTAAAAACCATCAATCCCGATCAAACCGCCAATCTCATCCAACGCATTGCTAATAATTATGTAAAATATAGTTCTTGGTATTAATGTTATTTGGGCGTGTCCCCATTTTTGTTGATAAAAAATGTTCCCACCAGCGTCCTCGCTGGTGGCATTTTTTATCAACAAAAATGGGGTCGGGCTATCCGCTTGTAGTTGGCTCACACAAGCGGGTTCAGCGATATGCCTAGTAGTGTCTTCCTTCGTCAGCCCTGCTAGGCATCGCTTCACTACGCTTCTGTTTCACCAAGCTACCGCTACTATCCCTCACGC
>JAHDCM010000109.1 GCA_020629895.1 Bacteroidota bacterium | reverse complement strand
ATGCTACTGGCTTTTTTATATAAACGGCACGCCCAAAAACTAATCTTGTAACTCAAAACGAGCAATGACCATCCGTTGAATTTCGGAAGTCCCTTCGTAGATTTGGGTAATTTTGGCATCGCGCATCAATCGTTCGACATGATATTCTTTAACAAAACCGTAGCCTCCATGTACTTGTACCGCTTCGACGGCAATGCGCATAGCGGCTTCTGAACTAAATACTTTTGCCATCGCTGCTAGTTTGCCATAATGTTGCCCGCTATCTTTGAGGAAAGCAGCTTTTAGACACAGTAAACGGGCAGCTTCAATTTCGGTAGCCATAT
The DNA here is from genome assembly GCA_020629895.1 of Bacteroidota bacterium. GTDB lineage: Bacteria > Bacteroidota > Bacteroidia > Chitinophagales > UBA2359 > JAHDHP01. The sequence goes on along the minus strand of JAHDCM010000109.1, from coordinate 9,209 downwards.
CTGCCAATTTGAATTGGATGGCTTGGTGACGAGAAATTTCTTTCCCAAATGCCTTGCGTTCTTTCGAATAGGCTCTGGCCAGTTCGTAGGCTCCTGAAGCAATACCCAATGCTTGCGAGGCGATACCAATACGTCCTCCATCAAGTGTTTTCATGGCAAATTTAAAACCGAAACCATCTTCCCCAATACGATTTTCTTTGGGTACTTTCACATCCGCAAACATAATAGAGTGCGTGTCAGAACCTCGAATCCCTAATTTATTTTCTTTTGGGCCAACGCTCACTCCTTCCCATTCGCGTTCTACAATAAAAGCGTTGATACCGCGGTGTCTTTTTTCGCGATCTGTTTGGGCGATAACTAAATATATGCCTGCATGCCCTCCATTGGTAATCCAGTTTTTTACGCCATTGACGAGGTAGTGGTCGTCTTTTTCGATGGCGGTAGTACGTTGCTGTGTGGCATCAGAACCTGCTTCAGGTTCCGATAAACAGAAAGCTCCAATCATTTCACCCGATGCAAGGCGAGGTAGGTATTTTTGTTTTTGTGCCTCAGTACCAAAGGTTTCTAAACCCCAACAAACAAGGGAGTTTTGTACAGACATAATCACCGAACAGGAAGCATCTACCTTCGAAATCTCTTCCATTGCCAGTACGTAAGAAACGGTATCCATTCCTCCTCCTCCGTATTTGGGGTCTACCATCATTCCTAGAAATCCTAGTTCTCCCATTCTTTTTACGAGTTCGGTAGGATGTTTTTGTGCTTCATCGCGTTCTATAACCCCTGGTTTGCATTCATTTTGGGCAAAATCTCTGGCAGCATCTCGAATCATCAGATGCTCTTCTGTTAAGGTAAAGTTCATATTTGTGCTTTTTTGATAATATTTGTTGTAGAAAGTCCTTGTAAGAAAGGAACAGTGATAATTTCTCCACCATTTTGACGCATAATATCGGCTCCGACAATATCTTCTTTTTGATAATCGCCTCCTTTTACTAATACATCGGGCTTAATTTGCTCAATGAGCCGTCGTGGTGTTTGTTCTTCAAATAGAATGACAGCATCTATAAATTGCATGGCGGCTAATAAAATAGCTCTACTCATTTCGTCTTGGATAGGTCGCTCCGCTCCTTTTAATAAGCGAACCGATTGGTCGTTATTTAGCCCAACAATTAAACGGTCTCCTTGTTCAGCTGCGGTCATGAGTGTATGTACATGTCCACGATGTAAAATATCAAAACAACCATTGCTAAATACAATGCGCTGCTCTTTAAAACGCCATTGAGCTACTTTGGGAAGTAGCTGCTCAAGCGGCATGATTTTATCAGTTATGTGTGTGTTTTTCGACATCAGATCGATTTAATAAAGATAGTACTACAAGTGCTAAAACGCCCCCCACCAAGACAAGAATAGTTTGTGATGACCAAACCAACCAGCCAAAAGCGAGTGCTAAGTTACTCTTTACGCCATACAATATCAATACTGCTTGTACAATTAATTGATAAGCTCCTATTCCTCCTTGTGTAAAAAGGATAGCATACCCTCCACATACAAAAACAGCTAATGCACCTCCAATGCCTATATGTGCCGTTGCTTCCATCGCAAAGATACATACGTAGGTCATGCAAACATACATGATCCAGATGAAGAAGGTGTGAAAAAGGAATAATGGAAGATTGCTGACATTTTTAACCGAACTAACCCCTTTCCACAAGCCTTTCAATGTTTCTAAGATACGTTGAAACAAAGCTGTTTCTTTAAATTTTTGAAACAACCAAAAGGCAATGCCTAATCCAATAAGTGCTGCTATTACAAGGTAAATAAGGGCAGAACCACTGGTTAGGTTTTCTATTTTTGCTCCTAGTGCTGTTCCTAAGTTTTCTTGTAAAAAAAGTCCTACTCGTTCAAACTGCCAAACGAAGACAATGACCGTAAAAGCTAATAGAAAAAGGACATCTATTATACGTTCGGTAATTAATGTTCCTACGGATTCACTTAGCGGAATACCTTCGTATCGCCGCATAACGCCACAACGCATCACTTCTCCTAATCGTGGTAAGGCAAGATTGGCAAGATAATTAACCATCACTGCACTAGTCGTATTTGCAATACTAGGATTATTATCTCCAGCGGCTTGTAGCATCATTCTCCACCGTAAAGCGCGACTAAAGTGGCTACACATAGTTAGGAGGATGGAAAGGAATATCCAAAAATAATTGGCTTCTTTGAAGGCGGCTTTCATTTCTTCCCAATCGGCAGCACTGAGATCTTTGACAGACCACCAAACTAAGAAAATTCCTAATCCTAAAAAGATGGCTACTTTGAGTATGTCTTTGAGATATTTGTTCATATACAGGTTTCAGGGAGTGGTTTGACTAGTTAATGTACCTTCAAAAGCATATTGTCAATGAGGCGTATTCCTCCTACACGAACAGCAACACAAGCAATCACTTGTTGGCTTTCACTTACATCATCTATGTTTTGTAAGGTATCTGCATCAACAATCTCAAAATAATCAACAGACATGCCATCCACCTGTTCGAGTTGTTCAAAGCCCCATTTTTTGAGTTCAATAATACTTTTATGACCAAAACCTGCTTTTATTTTTCGTAATGTTTGAGAAATGTGTACTGCTTTTGCACGAGCTTCTGGATTTAAGCGTACATTTCTCGAACTCATTGCCAACCCGTCTTCTTCCCGAATAATTGGGCATCTCACCAATTGTACGGGCCGTTGGGTTAGTTCAATGAGACGGTCAATAATTTTGAATTGTTGATAATCTTTTTGCCCCATAAATAGGTGGGTAGCCTGTACAATCTCTAATAGTCGATTCACTACTTGAGCAACCCCATCAAAATGCCCTGTACGATGCGCCCCTTCCATTGGTTTTTCTAAGAAACCAAAGTCATAGCTTTCCGTTGCTTCTAAGCTGTCGGGATATACTTCTTTGACACTGGGTAAAAATAACGCATGACAATTTTCACTTTCCAACATAGCAATATCTCGCTCTACTGGACGCGGGTATTTCTCCAAGTCGCTAGGATCGTCAAATTGAGTAGGATTGACAAAAATACTACAAATAGTACGATCACAAGTCGCCTGAGAAAGTCGAATTAAAGATAAATGTCCTTCATGTAAAGCTCCCATTGTTGGTACAAATCCGACGGTTAATCCATCATCTTTTTGTTTTTGTACAAACTTTTGTAGGCTTTGAACAGTTTTATATATCTCCAAGATGAATGAGTTTGATTAATAAAAGCGGGCAAAGATACAAAAATCAAGGCAGCCTCTTCTAAAGGCTACCTCTATTTTTGGATTAGAAGCAATACAAAGTATTCTACCTCCCCTTTTTTATTTTCAATTCTAAAATCAAGACTAGCTCTTATGAAAAGCGACTTTTTTTCACTAAATTTGCGTTTCAAAGAACCTTACCTTATGTAGAGATTGATGGTCTCTTTTCAAATTAACGCTCACTTTAAATGCTGTAAATTATCACGATTTAACACTAGTTGATTTGCTGTATTATCTTATTTCCCTATCGGCAGACGTAGATTTGCATAAATGGTAAAAGTAAATAATTCAACAGGGGTGTTAAATCATTTAATTATAAATTGTTGATTGTATGTTACAAAAAAAACGAGTTGCGATTGTTACGCAAGCAATGGATCCTTATGTTATTGGTAGCTCAATAGCTAAAATAGCTGGTCAACTTCCAAAAGTCTTGCAAAAGAAGAAAATGGAAATTCGCATATTTATGCCCCGCTTTGGAACCATAAATGAACGTAGACATAAGCTACATGAAGTGGTTAGACTTTCTGGGATTAATATCATTATAGACGAAGACGACTTTCCATTAATCATAAAAGTTGCTTCGATGCCTGAAACACGCTTACAAGTGTACTTTTTAGATAATGAAGACTTCTTTAGTCGTAAGTTTATTCATACAGATGCAGATGAGAACTTTTTTGAGGACAATACAGAACGAATGATTTTCTTTTGTAAAGGTGTTTTAGAAACGGTAAAGAAAATGGGATGGGCACCAGATATTATGCATTGTCATGGTTGGATGACGAGCCTCATTCCCCTTTACTTAAAAACAGCTTACAAAAGTGATCCTTTATTTAATCACTTACAAGTGATTTACTCTGTTTACCAAAATAGCTTTGAGGCATCATTAGGCGATATTTTCGCGCAAAAAGCCAAGCTCAAAAAAGTAGAAGAGGCAGATATGGCTCCATTTATGTCGCTTGATAATCCGGGGCTAGATCGTGGAGGCATTCACTATGCAGATGCCCTTATTAAGGGAGATGAAGAGTTGCACGAATCAGTACAAGCTGCTTTAGCAACTGCCGACAAGCCTATCTTAGACCATTCTACGGAAGAAGCTTACTTAGATGCCTATACCGCTTTTTTTGCTCAACTTTTAACACAAGAAGAAGAAGAGGAGGCATAAACAAATAATTCTTACCTAACTACCTACCAGACTTATAGGGTTGTTTTTTTAAAACACTTCTTTAGTCTGGTAGTATTGTTTTGGACAACCTTACTTGGGATTATTACGTTCTATCTACATAATTGATTTCAAGTCCAAGATTCCCTTTTATATTTTTACCTAGATGAAAAAAGTACTTTTATTAAGTCTACTTGCACTTAGCTTCATTATTTCGTGGTCTGCTTGTAATGAGCCTACTTCTTTAGGAGCCGATTTTATTGAAGACAATGAGTTTTTAGATGCTGTTTATGCAGACACCTTTACACTTCGTATTCAAACCACTCAATTGGATACCTTTCCCGCTGTTTCTAAATCGAATTACTTACTAGGTGCATTAAACGATGAGACATTTGGATTCGCTTCTGCTGGTATTTTCTCCGACATCTTATTAGGAGCCAATGATGTCAGTTTTGGAGCCAACCCTGTACTTGATTCTATTGTACTGACACTTAAATACGACAATATATTGTTCGGTGACAGTACTGTTCCTAGTCAAATTAGAGTCTATGAGCTAGAGGAAGAACTGAGTGATACGATTGGTTACTTCTCCAACAAATCTTTTGCTTACAAGGCAGACCCAATTGGAGAAGTACAGCAAATATTTTACGATTACATAGATAGTATTAATCTCATTTATTATACCCGCGCTCGTGATGGAGGTGATTCCTTATATGTCTTTAAAGCTCCTCCTCATTTACGAATTCGGCTTAATGATGAGATAGGAGAACGATTCCTACAAGAATCTCAACAAGATACCCTTCGTGCTAGTACCTTTAGTGATATTTTCAAAGGTATTTATATAGAAGCAGATGCTGCCAATAGAGCAATGGCCTCCTTTAATATGCGTAGTAATATTTCTAAAATTAGCCTTTTCTATGCCAACGATTCTACGAAGGGAAATATTTATGAGTTTCCTATTAATGAAACGGCCACCGTTTCTTCTTTTTATCAAGTAGAATATGGTAACTCAATTGTTGGTAATCAAATCCAATCTCCCTATCCAAATAGCCAAGAGTATATTTATATGCAATCTTTAGATGGGCTAGGCTTCAAACTAGATGCTCCTTTCTTTACTACAAAAGAAGCGCAAAAATTTCTACTCAATAAAATTGAATTGGAAATGACCATGCTTTCTCAAGATGGAGTTAATTATACCAATGATACGCGTCCTAGACGACTGGTAATGAGTTCCTATCTCACCGATTCACTTTTGTATGATACCGAAAACTTCCTTTCTAATACAACGCTCGATACGATTGATGCGAGTACAGGAGATATTGTTCAGGTTAAGTTTAATACAGCAACAGGTTATAGAAATTCGATCAATGGTTACTATCAGGGGCTATTAGATGGGCGTTTTATTGATGGAGATACAGCCATCAATCGTAGCACACTACTATTTATGAATTTACAAGATTTCACCGGCTATCGTGCAGTTTTTGGCGGACCTGAACATCCAGAATATCCCATGCGTCTAAAAGCTATTTATACTCCTATAAATGATTAAATAAGGACAACCTATTTGATAGATGCGTGTATAAGTATAGGATAATTAACGATCTCATACTTAATTTTACACATCTATCAAATATGTTATTAAATCTATTTTTTTACTTTTCTCAAATTAAGCTCCCACGTATTGTCTATGTCTACAAAGTATTACCTATTTTAGTGATACTACTAACCTTTTTAAGCAATCGCTCCCTCGCACAAGAAAAGTTTAACATAATCAAGCTTCAACAAGCAACGTTTACACACCATCAACAGTCCTATCAAGGAAATAAGGCGATTCATTTCTTAATTGCTGGTGATTCTAGCCAATTAAAAAAACGAAAACCCATTTTTTTATTCTGTCAAGGGTCACTCCCTAACCCATTGATTATCAAAACCGAACAAGGAGAAGCAGGTGTATTCCCTTTCGCCTATCAAAACTATATCAAGGATTATCATTTAGTCATTATTTCTAAACCAGGTATTCCTATTGCCCCAAAAGCAAATACCCTTGATCAACGCTATTGTTATCGAGACTCTTTGACAAATGTTTTTCCTTCTACTTTTTTAACGAACAATTATACCGATTACTACGTAAACTCAACCAACATAGTCATTGATTATCTCTATCAACAACCAAATATAGATACTTCTCAGATAATTATTGCTGGACACTCACAAGGAGCTAAGATTGCCACCCAAGTAGCCAATAGCAACCCCAGAGTAACCCATCTCATCTACCTCAGTGGTAATCCACTTGGACGATTTGATGAACTAATTCGAAAAGAAAGAACAGCCGTTAAACAGGGAAAAAAAACAGCCGAAGAGGCACAAGAAGCAATCACTCAATTATATAAACACTGGGAAAGAATATGGCAAACCCCTAAAGCAACAGATAAATATTGGGGAGATACACATTATGCTTGGTCTTCTTTTTCACAACCAATCATAGAAGACTTATTAGCTCTGGATATTCCAATATGGCTAGGATACGGAACAGCTGATTATGGGTCTGAATTTTGTGATTTAATCCCTTTATACTTTATTCAAGCTGGAAAATCCAACTTAAACCATCATCCCTATGTTAACTTAGAACACAATTTTTTTACGGTCGATCAGACTGGTACTCCACAATATGAAAAGGAACCAGCGTGGGATCAAATCGCAACCGATTTCTTTAAGTGGATTAATCAAACCATAAAATAAAATTTTAATCAATAAAAACAGAAACAGTATGTGCGGAATAGTTGGCTATATTGGCAAGCAAGATGCATTTCCAATTATCATTAATGGATTAAAGCGATTAGAATATCGCGGGTACGATAGCGCAGGAGTCGCCCTTCTCAATGGCTCTCTCAATATTTATAAATGCAAAGGAAAGGTTAATGACCTCATCCAATTTACAAAAGGCAAAAAACTAGAAGGAACTATTGGAATTGGCCATACCCGATGGGCAACTCACGGCCCACCCAATGACATCAATGCCCATCCACATACTGGAAAATCCGATAAGCTGGCCATTATTCATAATGGTATTATCGAAAACTACGCGCCTCTTAAAGAAGAGCTAATCAAACGTGGACACAGTTTTGAAAGTGATACCGATACAGAAGTGTTGATTCACCTCATCGAAGAAGTCATGGATAAAGAACAAGTTTCATTAGAAGAAGCTGTTCGCTTAGCCTTACAAGGTGTTGTAGGTGCTTATGCCATCTTAGTAGTAGGAGAAGATAACCCGCGCAAAATTGTTGCTGCGCGTAAAAGTAGCCCACTAGTAGTAGGCATTGGTGAAGGAGAGTTTTTCATCGCCTCCGACGCCACCCCCATCATCGAACATACCCGTAATGTGGTATATCTCAATGATGAAGAAATTGCTGTTATCGACCTCGAAAATGGCCTTTCCATCAAAAATATCCAAAATCAAGATAAGGCTCCTTTCGTACAAGAATTAGAATGGAACCTCGAAATGCTCGAAAAAGGTGGATACGACCACTTTATGCTCAAAGAAATACACGAACAACCACGCTCCATCAGAGATAGTATGCGCGGACGCCTAAACCCAGCCATCGGAAACGTGCGCTTAGGAGGCATCAAAGAATACAAACAAAAATTAGTCAATGCTAAACGCATTATCATTGTGGCTTGTGGTACTTCTTGGCATTCGGGTTTAGTAGGAGAATACCTATTTGAAGACCTTGCTCGCATTCCTGTAGAAGTAGAATATGCTTCCGAATTCCGTTACCGAAATCCCATTATTGATGAAGATGATGTAGTCATTGCCATCTCTCAATCAGGAGAAACCGCCGACACCTTAGCAGCCATTAATCTGGCAAAGTCTAGGGGAGCCACCGTATTAGGAATTTGTAATGTAGTGGGTTCTTCTATTGCGCGCGTAACACATGCCGGAGCCTATACACATGCCGGCCCAGAAATTGGAGTTGCTTCGACCAAAGCTTTTACCGCACAATTAACCATCCTCACCCTAATGGCACTAACCGCTGCCGAAAGCCGAGGCACACTTCGTCGCTCTCGTTATATGCAATTACTCAATGAACTCGAAAATATCCCAGAGCAAATCACCGCTGCTCTCAAACTAGAAGAGCAAATCAAATATATCGCACAAGAATTTAAAGACGCTCCTAACTTCCTCTATTTGGGAAGAGGCTACAATTTCCCCGTAGCTCTCGAAGGTGCCTTAAAACTCAAAGAAATTTCATACATTCATGCAGAAGGCTATCCCGCTGCCGAAATGAAACATGGCCCGATTGCCTTGATAGATGAAAATATGCCAGTAGTCGTACTAGCAACCAATAAAAGTGCCTACGAAAAAATAGTCAGTAATATCCAAGAAGTAAAGGCTCGTAAAGGACGTATTATTGCCATCACCCACGATGACGATACAGAAATCAAAAAACTAGCCGATCATGTTATCCAGATTCCGATTGTAGCCGAACCATTAACACCCATTGTAAGTGTTATTCCCTTACAATTACTATCTTATCATATCGCATTACTTCGTGACTGCAATGTCGATCAACCTCGCAACTTAGCCAAGTCTGTAACAGTCGAATAGTATAAAAAATTTTACATTTTGTAGGTAAAAAGTGCCGCTTTGATTATAAGTAAAGAGGAAAAAATAAATTGATCAAATATTGCTAGACTATTTGCTAACAAGATAAGGCGAAAAACGTAGGCATAGCCGTAGGCTCTGGCGAGGCTTTTCAACGTAGTA
>JAHDCM010000108.1 GCA_020629895.1 Bacteroidota bacterium | reverse complement strand
AATCGTTCAAACGTCTTCCGCGTGAGGGATAGAAACGGTAGCTTGCTGAAGTAGAAAGGTAGTGCAGCACGACTAGCAGGGCTGACGAAGGAAGACACTGCTAGGCGTATTCGCTGAACACCTTTTCTACGAGGCAACTACAAGTGGATAGCCCGACGTATATTGAAAAATCGCAGTAATCGTTTCACGATTATTGCGATTTTTCGATATACGGCACGCCCAAATAAAAAACACGGATAATACGATTATTTATTGGCCAACTGCCCACAAGCCGCATCAATATCCTTCCCTCTACTTCTACGAATCGTAGCTAACACTCCATTGCGTTGCAAATATTGATGAAATTTATCTAAGCGATCTTCTGACGACTTGTCGAAATTTAAACCCTCTACTGTATTGTATTCGATGATATTGACTTTGCAAGGAATTATTTTGCAAAATTGTACGAGTTCTTTGGCGTCTCTGATACTGTCATTAAAATTGTCAAGGGCAATGTATTCGTAGGTCACTTTGCGTCGTAGCTTTTGGTAGTAATAGCGCAGGGCATCAGCAAGTACGTCTAGTGAATTGGTTTCGTTGATCGCCATGATTTCGTTGCGTTTGGTATCGTTGGCAGCATGGAGAGAGAGTGCTAAGTTAAACTTGGTGTTGTCATCGGCTAGTTTTTTAATCATTTTAGCAATACCTGCTGTTGATACGGTGATGCGACGTGGTGACATTCCTAAACCTTCGGGAGAGGTGATATGGTGAACGCTTTGTAGTACTTCCTTGTAATTAAGTAAAGGCTCGCCCATACCCATATACACAATGTTACTCAAAGGTCGCTCATAGTGTGCTAGAGCTTGGCGATTAATGGCTACTACTTGATCGTATATTTCGTCGGCTCGTAGGTTTCGAATACGGGGCAGCAAGCCTGTTGCGCAAAATTTACAGGCTAAACTACATCCTACTTGCGAGGAAACACAGGCGGTCATGCGGTCATCGGCAGGAATAAGTACTCCTTCTATAAGATTGCCATCGTGAAGGTTGAAGCCTGTTTTAATGGTGCCATCATTGCTCATTTGTACTTCACTAGTGGTAATGGCATTGATGACAAATTGTGCTTCTAGTTTTTCTCGTAAAGCTAAAGATAGGTTGGTCATTTCGGCAAAGCTGTGTGCCGACTTTTTCCATAACCATTCATATATTTGCTTGGCGCGAAATTTCTTTTCTCCCATTTCGAGGAGAATAGAAGTTAGTAGTTCGAGCGATAATTGGCGGATGTCGGTTAGGGTTATATTTTTCATTTATAATTTTGACTATGGTATTTGAAGGTTTTGAATAATTCTTTGAATGAGACTTTCTAAAGCTCTTTTTTTCAATGAACAAATACTTCTTAAAATGATAGATTCATGAAGTGTAAACAGTTCATCTGTCTTCACTTCACTTTTGATTGCTAATCGCCCTTTAATAGCTTCGTCTTGAAGCAAAAAACTAAATTTGTCATTCCTTATGACCGAAGTAATTTTCGCAACAATATAGTTTTCTCCTTGATAGTTATCGTTTGATATGATTATAACTGGACGTTTTTTAAAGCCACTCAGATCAGTATATGGATAAGGAACAAGAATTATATCTCCTTGTTTGTATTTTCGACTACTCATAATCTTCATAATTATCCCAACGTTGATCTTCTTTAGAATCCCAATCTTTTGCTAATACGGGTATGGTCATTTTATAAGCATCGTCTGGATCCTTCTCAACTTTTATATATCCTTCTAACACTTTTAAGACATCACTTTCTTCCTCTTTTTGCATAATCCGAATGACTTGCGCTAAAAGAGAATATTGTTCCTCTTTAGATAAGGAGTAGATTTGTTGTTCTAATATTTTAATATCTTCACTCATAAACTATTGTTTAGTTACAAAAGTACAATAAATAAAACGAAAAAAGGGCTTGCTGGAGAGCCAATGCCCTAGCCAACAAACCCATTCAACTTTACAAACAGACTGAAAAAACTATTTTTTACCTTTATTTGCTTCATTATGTACAAATTGCAAGCCAATTTTTTACACCTCGGTCATCAAGAAATGATCCCCAATGGCATACTGGTGTTAGATCAACATGGAAGTATCCTTGAAATTGCTCATCAAGGTCAATATGCAACAGAGGAGATCAAACAGTATCAAGGTATTTTATGTCCTGGCTTTGTGAATACTCATTGCCACTTGGAGTTATCGTTTATGAAGGGAATGGTTCCAGAAAAAACAGGCTTGCCCGATTTCATTTCGCATGTTATTCCAAGTAGAGCGGCTGTAACTCAAGAAGAGCAACGATTGGCTATTATAGCCGCGGATCAAGAGATGTATCAAAATGGGATAGTAGCAGTCGGTGATATTTCGAATACGGATTTATCGTTTGCACAAAAAGCTAAACAGACGATTTATTATCATACATTTATTGAACTACTTAACTTTAATCCTGCTTTAGCCCAACAAACACTAGATAAAGGGAGCGAACTACTAACCCAATTACCTCAACCATTGACAGGCAGCTTGGCTCCTCATGCTCCTTACACCATTTCGCCACAACTGTTTCAACTGATTAATGCTTATAATGCCCAAAGAGGCTTGTGTCAAAGTGTTCACAATCAAGAATGTCCTGCCGAAAATGAGTTTTTCTTGCAAGGAACAGGAGCCTTTGCTGACTTGTATCAAAAACTAGGTGCCGACCTCTCTTATTTTACCCCTCCTCAAACTAATTCCCTTGCGTATGTAATTGCCGCACTAAAAGAGAGCATTCCAACATTGTTGATACATAATACTTACACGACTAGAGAAGACATCGAAAAAGCAGAAGCAAAACATTCGCAACTTTTTTGGTGCTTTTGCCCCCATGCTAACCTTTATATTGAAGATCGTTTGCCTAATTTTCAGTTATTTAGAGAAACTGGTGTGACTATTACGATAGGAACAGATAGTTTGGCATCCAATCACCAGCTTTGTATTTTGTCTGAATTGAAGCAGATACAAAAGGCTGATCCTAGTATTCCACTAGCGGAATTATTGACTTGGGCTACGTGGAATGGAGCAAATGCTTTGGGGATTGAACAGCAATATGGAAGTTTCGAAGTGGGTAAACAGCCAGGTATTTTGCTGATTGAGGAGCTTGATATAACGGGAGGACTATTACAAACAGCAAGTAAGGTAACACGATTGTTTTAGATGACCAAAAGACAAGCAAATGCTTGCCTTCTAGTCAAAGTCGTTTATTATCTGTTCATTACTTTTACTTTATCACAAATTTCTTTCGAACAGGTTCTTTTCCAGGTGATTCAGCCACTAATACATACATACCACTATCAAACATAGAGAGATCTAATTCGTCAATTAAGGTATGATCTTCGGTATATGGCTTTGTGAATAATAACTTTCCTTCTACATTGTAACAAGAAAGGGTTACAGCCTTTTTTTCATAAGCTGATAAATCTAAGTTAAAGCGTCCTTCATTAGGATTCGGATTAATTGCTAACCACAAGGCACTTTCTGTAAGCTCCTGCATCTTATCTGTTTTACCACTATTGGCAATTACGATAGGCTGGTGATCAATCCAATTGATCCAAGTATATTTTGTATTATTAGGAGAACCAATAGGATCAAAGCGTAATCGGGTAATCTTTCCTTGCCATTCTGTATGCGTTCCAACATTAAATACAATCGTTTTCCAAGTATTAGCAGTACTATAGTTGACGGTCATAGATCGAGTACCATGAAACTGTTCTTCTCCGGGCGTATCTGTGGTCCAAAATAACTGAAAATTACCTGTTTGTTGCGATTTTATCCGTACACGTATTTTATCCATTTGGTCGGCTTCTAAGTTTAGGTTATCCCTTATGATTTGAGGGTCAATTTCTTTGACCTTCAATACCCAATTGTAACCGTTTAATATATCGGAGTAGACATGTATGTTTTTGTACCATCCTTCTGAATAGCCTTCTTTGTTAAAATCAAATCTAAAATCAGTTACATCATCATCAGAGCGGTCATTATGAATTTCTTCTAATCGAGTAATCCCATCTCCATCATTATCTAAAATATAGTTAACATTGTTAATAGGATCACTATAACTAGCAGGGGTTTGATAATGCAATTTGATGTCATATAAACTAATAAAAGCTTGTACCCCTGCTTGCTTAAGGTCACTAAACATACTTTCGTGACAACGTAATTTTAACATGACTACCTCATCTTTGAATTTCAAGCCATTTCCATGTCCGAGATTAATATGCTCACTATCAGAAGACTGGTATATTCCTAAATTACGAAATCCATCTGTTTGATCTCTAATAAACACTTGTAATGGTGGTCCATCAAATTTCAAGCTCAACGACTTATACTCGCTCCATACTTGGCGAGGAATGTGTAAATTATAATCAACATATTCATTAGTACCATCTCCATCGCTTGTAACAGTATAGCTAATCTTATTATCTACATTATCAAAGGGAGCCGCGACCTGATTAGTTACATCAGTAATTTGAGTAGGAATAGCAAGGTCTCCCTTTCGCGCAAAAGTGGCTCGACTATCAATGCCCATTTCATAATCAGCAAGAACAGCATAAGGTAAACGTCCACTAGGGTTGGCACAATTATTATTTTGACAGACCGAAAATATTTCACTTTGAGTGCCAAAAACATCTCCAAATTGTGCCATATAACTAGGTGCCTGAAGTGTTCCAACTGATTTCATGTATAAGGTATTATCCTTAAAGAAATAAGACTGTCCAGATGAGCTTTTCACTTCGTCTAAAGAATTAACCTGTGAAACATTTCCTGATAATTTAGTAGTAGAAGGAAAGTTCGGAAAAGCATAAATCACATAATCATTGGGATCGATAAACCGTAAACGCAAATCAATTTTATTGCTTATTTCATGATACTGGAAATAATAAATCAAATCTTGTTGGTTGACAATTACTGGATTTTGACTATACCAATCATTGGTTTGACGATTAAAGGTTGCTGCCCCATCTGAACGAATCGCATAAATAGGCGTTCCTTCGTATCGCGGCCATTTGTTTTCTAATCGCAATAAGGCATAATGCTCATTGGGGCAAAGATAAGCTCCCCATTCTTCTTTCAAAATAGCACCATCTTCAATATTAAATCCTTCTTCAAGTACCTGTATTTCTTGGTCGCGAATTTGAGCAGTGATACGCATTCCAGGAGTACCTGTAATAGAGCCATCTAAATCCAATAAGCCCGACGCATACATAAAGTCACGATTAGCCTGTGGTGTAAAATCTAATTTATTAGCTTCTGGAATGGCAGGATCAAACGTAATTCCTGAAGCAAAATGCACCGTACTTTTTTGCGCAGCACCATTGGTTTGAATCGCTGAATTGAAGCCCGCAAAATCTGCAAAGTGTACATTTTCAATACCTGAAGACCCATCATAAATACTATGCCCTCGTAAGCGATTAGAAGTAAGACGTTCTGTTTTATCAGGACGTGGTAAAGAACGCCCAGCACTAATTTCAAAATTGCTTTGTGGATTTCCTATATTATCAGACTGTCCTACAATAATAGAATTTTTAAGAATTTGATTGTAAGCAAAAAAGGTGGCACGACCATTATCCGCCAAGACACAGTCGTTGAAATGCATGGTATTCGCCCGCATCCAAATGCAACGATCTCTACATTTGAACCCTGTAAAACGATCTATTTCAGGAATCACATATTGTCCATTTTCCTGTGGACGATAATGTCCAAAAACAAATTCTTCTGTATCAAACTCTACTCCTCCATCAATCCCAAAATTGGAAAAGCTAGTAGAATGCGAACGGTTATCTTCAAAGCGTCCCATTGGCAAAATACCTGGTTTAGGCCCTTGTGTTCCATTATGCAATTCTTTTTCCAACATCACCATCCAAAAACCCGATCCTTCTGAACCGCCACATGCATTACCAATAAAATCGTTGGCAGGATTGGTAATCCAATAAGTAGCAGGCAGTTCCACATAAGGGCCACGGAATACGCGATCATGCGGACGCACCTCCTCCCCTTCGGCAGGTAGGCGTGTCAAAATACCCAAGTTCTCCTTAAACAAGTTACCTGTTTCACTACCATCTTCTAAAAAGAACCCATGTCCTAAATGATCATAGGCTACCACCTTTTCTACAATGGCATTGTCGGTGTGATGCACTGTTACAGCTCGGTTATAAGAACGATGTACACTACAATCTTTGATATATTGCCCTGTTACGTCATTGGCAAAGTGCCAGTGAAATGGATAACGCGCTAATTCTGATTTCTGCCCCATTTGAAAAAACTCAACTCCTGATACATGTACCTCTGCAGAAGGCATTACCATCGTATGTCCTCCAAAGCCATTACTTTCTGAAGTATCATCTCCCTGAATTTTAATATTACGCGTCAATAATCCAACTTCAGCCCGCTCATCTACTTGAAAGGTACGAACTCCATTATTATAAGTTTGAATCGTTCCCCAATGCATAAAATTAAGTGGTTCATCTAAGGTTAGTTCCCATTTGTTTTCTCCACCTGTAACGCCCCCTAAAGCCGTAATAGTACGTTTTTCTGCTTGATGAGCATCATAATCCGTAGACGAAATAATGATTTCATCTCCTACTCTCCAATTCATAATACTCGCAATGGTAATCGTGTTATCTCCGACCTCTGCTGTTTCTGCCAGATAAGTCCAAGACATCGTATCTGTTTCTGAAATAGGAAAAGAATAAGGTATTGCTTGCTGAATATTCCCTTCGTTGCTAGAACTTGTTAGGGTTTTGGTGGCACTAAGGGTAGTTGTTATCGGACTTTCCATTATTACATTTGTTGTCCCATCTTCCAGTGGCACGAGTATATTATTTTGAATCTTACCTATAAAACGCGTACGTGTCGAAGGTCGTCCATGCATTTCCCATTTCCCACCATTCATTACCATTATTGCCTTACTATGGACATCAGTATTAGGAATCAATTCGGCATTATCGCTTCCCTTTAAGGTAATGGTACCAGTATGCGATTGGTAGGGGACGCGTTCTTGCCCCCATTCAAATAAGGCATTCATTCCCATGACCATCAGCCATTTGGTACTTAGCTGTACATTTTTGTTATTCACAGCTAACAACGAACCCATATTCATAATCGTTTTCACATTCGCATTTCCATCCAATGCAACTACTTTATCCATAGGAATCATTACCATTTTACTACCATTGGGTACCGAACCAGTATTCCAAGTAGTTCCTTTTGACCATTCAGGAATCTTTTGTAATTGAAAGGCATCTAAAAAGGCAGAGTTATCACCTCCCGCGGGATTCAAGCCTTGTACTTTTAGGACATACGACCCCGCATTTAGTTTTATAGCAACGGTGTTATATACCTCATAATTGGCAGACGTAGGTTTTACCTCTCCCACTTTGGTGTTGCCAATCCAAACCTCTACTGTTTGTCCAGCTAGATTAACAGTTCCGTAAGATTGGCGTTGTGCAATGAAAAAACGAAAACGGTAGGCTCCTGTTTCGTCAATCGTAATGGTTTGAGTAGCTTTACCTTTATTTTGTAATACTAAAACCTGACTCCCTTGAGGAGCATCAGCATTGCTATTGGTAAATCCAGAATTATTTTCTGCAATAGCAGCACCTCCTGTAAAAGTCCAGGCACTACCAGTTGGTGCATATTGAAAGGTATTAGGAGCTAAATCGGGGGTTTCAAAATTACCTCCTGGCACTGTAGTAGTAAGGACATTGGCAGCTACTTCTGCAGCTTGACTGTATGCCCACTGGGTGGCACACGACAGCATTAAGAGGAGGACTCCTCTAAAAGACATAGTTAACATTGGTTCAATAATTTAAGTTTATGTGTGATACAAAAATTGGGGAAGGGGAAATTACTCGGTGGTTAGTTATTACTTAAATTGAGGGCTAAATAAAAGAGGGCAAAGAAATAATAGAAGGAAGGGGAAGTTGATAAAAAATACGTTTGGACAAAAATAACCTATTGCATACAGAATAGAAATAATTTATCAAATTCTTGACTACATAGGGTATCATTTTTTGTCCTTCATTTTACTTCTATATTCGTCAGTGGTTTCAGTCAAAGACTGCAACTTGAAAATATCACCACTAGCGATAACATTGTTAGGAGGTAGCTTCATCGGACGTTTAATCGTCAATCGTTCCATCGTTTGTTGCGTGAGGGATAGTAGTGGTAGCTTGGTGAAATAGAAGTATTGAGAGGCTTGGACTAGCAGGGCTGACAGCGGAAGACACTGCTAGGACAGGTAGCCGAACATGCTTTCTATGAACCAACTACAAACGGATAGCCCGACCTTTTTTGCCAATCAACCTGTTAGGTTTGAAAGGTTTGCCTAACCTTTCGGATACGACTATACTTCAACCTGACAGGTTCGATTGGTAAAAAAGGACACGCCCAAATAATCTCTATCTTTACCTCCATGAATTGCTCCTATACAATCAGATTACTTCTTCTATTTTTACTAGGATATTTTGCTGCGTGTCATTCTTCACGAAGCACTGATACGAAAACTGCTATTGCTACTAATTCAAAAAAAGAACGCTCTTTTTTCGAGCTTGTTGACTCCTCTTGTTTGATTGGAAACGTAGTATTAGATGTAGAGTCAGTATCAGGATTATTAGTACGACCAGCAGAATATGAATGGTTAGATAGCTTATTGGTAGAGGCAGCAACAAATATTGAAAGCCAGGCTAATTATACCCATCATGAAGCAATAGAGATACTTCAAAAAATAGATGATCTTATCAAAAATCGACGTACTCGCCAAGCCACTTATCATGGTTCTTTTGCGATGTGTATTCGTTTTGGCATTTTCGATTGCGACATCAATAGTTTATTGTATTTGAGTATTGCCGAATATTTAGATCTTCCTATTCGTCCTATTCTAATGCCTTCGCATCTAGCAGTGGTTTGGCAAAATCCTAATGATACCATTTATTGGGAAACAACAGAAGGACGTAAACGTTCTTTGCCTTATTATTTGAAGCGATTTGACATAGACCTAGCCACCCTTAACCAACCCCTGTTATTTCATCCTCTTCGAAGAGACCAGATGATGGCGATCATTTTTTATAATATTGGCTCCACTTTTGCCGAAACTCATAATTATGACTTAGCGATTGCTTATATGCGTCATGCTTATGAATTGGAAAAAACATGGTTCAAACCTTACACAGGCTTGGCTTATGTGTACCAGCAAAAAGGACTTGCCGAAAATGCATTGTATTATAGTAATCAATCGTTGCGTTTACTAGAACAAGGAGACTTATTGAAGGTAAAAGCAAACGCCTTTGAACAATTGGGTTGCAATACAGAGGCAGTTGAACAATATCAATCCTATATACATAGTATTCCGATTCATCAATATGACCGAGAAACTACAATTCGACAAATTCGGCAGAAGATGAAGGAGTTAGAATAGTTTTTTACAACTGTAAACCTTATTTTTAAATACTCGTTGTACATATTCCCCCTTTTCTATACAAGTCCTCCTTTTTTCCTATTTGAGAGGCT
>JAHDCM010000107.1 GCA_020629895.1 Bacteroidota bacterium | reverse complement strand
CTAATAAAGATACAAGTCCTCAATAGCTTCCTTAAACCGCACTATTGGCATATACTGGGCTTCGAGAGCTTTTGCAAAAGGTACAGGCGTGTCTAATGCCCCACATCGCTTGATAGGCCCATCTAAATACTCAAAACAATGTTCGGCAATAAGCGCAGCAAGCTCACCACCAAAACCACCTGTCAAACTAGCTTCGTGCAGTACGATCACTTTATTCG
This sequence comes from Bacteroidota bacterium, assembly GCA_020629895.1. Classification (GTDB taxonomy): domain Bacteria; phylum Bacteroidota; class Bacteroidia; order Chitinophagales; family UBA2359; genus JAHDHP01. Next base: position 9,427 of record JAHDCM010000107.1, on the reverse strand, counting down.
TCTTTTGAACCGACTCAAAAATAGTATGTGTATCTAAAGGTACTAAACTACGCAAATCAATAATTTCAAAACTGATATGTGGAAACTCCTGCGCAGCTTTCATGGCCCAATGTACCCCTAGTCCATAAGTAATGATACTCATATCGGTACCTGCCTGTACTATATTTGCTTTGCCTATTTCAACCGTATAAGGGGCATCGGGAATAGCTTGTTCGAGGGCGGGATCACGATACAATGCCTTATGTTCAAAATACATAACTGGGTTCGGATCTTCAAAGGCTGCTATCAATAGCCCCTTTGCATCATAAGGATTGGAAGGGTAAACTATTTTGAGACCTGGACAGTGTGTAAACCATCCTTCTACTGTTTGTGAGTGAAAAGGGCCTGCTCCTACATTTCCTCCAGAAGGCATTCGAATCACCATATCTACATTTTGCCCCCAACGATAATGTAACTTGCTAATATTGTTTACAATTTGATTGAAGCCACAACTCACAAAATCAGAGAATTGCATTTCCACCATTGTTTTGTGCTGTTTAATTGACAGTCCTAAACCTATCCCTAAAATAGCCGATTCACAAAGCGGTGTGTTGCGTACTCGTTCTCGGCCAAACTCATCAACAAAGCCATCCGTTATTTTAAATACTCCCCCATATTCAGCAATGTCCTGCCCCATGAGTACCAAGTTATCATGTCGTTGCATCGACTGATACAAACCATCTTTAATCGCATCAATATATTTTTTGGGAGATTTGGTGTTTGTTTTGGGTAGTAAGGACTGATAGGTATATGGTGCATAAATCTCACTTGTTTCTTTCTGTAAGTCTGCCGCTACTGGTGGCAGTGCATAGGCATTTTTAAGGTTTTCGCTAATTTCTTCTTTGTAACCCGCCCGAATCAACTCAATTAATTCATTGGTCAAGATGCCTTCAGCAATTAGAAACTGTTCGAAGTTATGAATAGGATCTTTTTTGCTCCATGCTTCCATGAGTTCTTTGGGTACATACTTTACTCCTGATGCTTCTTCATGCCCTCGCATTCGGAACGTCATAGCTTCAATCAATACTGGATGTGGATTTTCGCGAATACTTTGCGATAATTTGGAAATAGCATCATATACCTCTAAGATATTGTTTCCATCAATACGCACGGCTTCCATCCCATAGCCTAAGCCTCTAAGAGCAAGCGCATCACAGTTGTACTGCTCAGAAACAGGTGTCGATAAACCATAGCCATTATTTTCGATGACAAAAATAATAGGTAATTTCCATACAGAAGCAACATTTAATGCCTCATGAAAATCACCTTCACTGGTTCCTCCTTCGCCTGTAAAAGCAACTGTAACTGCTCCATTATCCATTAGTTTATCTCCTAGTGCAATACCACTTCCTACGGCTAATTGCGGGCCTAAATGCGAAATCATCCCTACAATTCGATCTTCAACACTTCCAAAGTGAAAAGAGCGATCTCTACCTTGTGTATAACCATTGAGCTTGCCCTGCCATTGTTGAAATAAACGTAATAGCGGAACATGGCGGCTAGTAAAAACGCCTAAATTTCGATGCATCGGAAGCATAAACTCATCTCGTTGAAGTGCTTTGGCCACTCCTACCGAAATAGCTTCCTGTCCAATGCCTGAAAACCACTTACTGATTTTATTCATTCGCAGTTGATTGAGCATTCGCTCTTCAATCATGCGTGGCAATAGTAAGCTTTTATAGAGTTCTAAAAGTAACTCGTCGGTATGATGAGCTTTTCGTTTATAGCTAATTGATATATTGGTGGTTGTCATTTCCATTATTTCAAAATTGTAGTAGAAGCGGTTTATTATCGGTCTTATACATTAAATTAGAGGAACAATAGTTAAACCAAATTTAGAAAGAAAGAGCAGGTAAATGTCAAAAAAGAGTGGTAAAGACCTTACATCTCCTCTTTATAACAGTATCCAAACAAACTATTTAACTGTTATTTAAGGACTTATGACTTGGGGTGAAAAGGTATGCGTAATTCATTGAAAAATAGCTAAAATTTCGGCCACTATTTTTTTTGTGCGAAATTTTAACTGAAAAACAAGCAGTTAGTTATTTGATTTTTTCTGAATTTTGCTTTCGCGCTTGTTTTATCTTAAAAAGAGTTCTATCTTTGCAGTCGATTTTTCAATCACAAAGTTAATAAAAAGTGGATACATTAAGCTACAAAACCGTTTCAAAACGGAAAGAAGATGTTGTAAGAGACTGGTACGTCATTGATGCTACTGATATGGTAGTAGGTCGTCTTGCAACAACCATTGCGACTTATCTTCGTGGAAAGCATAAGGCTTGCTACACTCCTCATGTAGATTGTGGAGACTGTATTATCGTTATCAATGCTGATAAGGTTCGTTTTACAGGTAACAAGTGGAACGATAAGGTGTACCAACGTTATAGTGGGTACCCTGGTGGTCAGAAAGAACGTACAGCTAAAGAAATGTTGGTTAAAAAACCTTTCATGATCGTTGAAAATGCTGTTCGCGGAATGCTTCCTAAAAATCGTTTAGGTCGTCAAATGATCAAAAAATTATTTATTTATACAGGTGACGAGCATCCACATGCTGCTCAAAAACCTGAAAAATTAGAACTGTAATCTATGGAATGGATTAAAGCAACAGGTAGAAGAAAAGCTTCTATCGCTAGAGTACTTCTAGCTTATGGTACTGGTAAAGTAACCATCAATAATAAAGATTACAAAGAATATTTCCCTGTACCTCATATTCAACAAAAAGTAGTTGACCCGCTCATTACTTTAGGAGCAGAAAATAAGTACGACATTAAAGTCAATGTACATGGAGGTGGTATTAAAGGACAAGCCGAGGCTATTCGTATGGGTATTTCTCGTGCATTGGTAGAAGAAAATGAAGAGCATCGTCCTGCGTTAAAGCCACAAGGGTTTTTAACGCGTGATTCTCGTGTGGTAGAACGTAAAAAACCTGGACTTAGAAAAGCACGTAAGCGTGCGCAGTTCAGTAAGCGTTAATCCATCTTCTTTGATTGTAATTTTAGTAAGTAATTTTGAAACTTTAATAATATGCAAGGCATTCCCCATCAGGAATTATTAGATGCTGGTGTTCACTTCGGGCATCTTAAGAAAAAGTGGAACCCTAAAATGTTACCTTATATTTTTATGGAACGTAAGGGTATTCACATCATTGATTTGAATAAAACAAATGAAGGTTTACTTCGTGCAGCTGAAGCAATGAAGCGTATTGCTCGTTCTGGTCGCAAAATTTTGTTTGTGGCCACTAAAAAACAAGCAAAAGATATTGTCAAAGAAGCTGCCAAAAGCGTTAATATGCCTTATGCATGTGAGCGTTGGCCAGGAGGGATGTTAACCAACTTTGGTACCATCCGCAAGTCAATCAAGAAAATGCAAATGATTGAAAAAACACTGGCTGAAGGGGCAAAAGGATTAGTAAAAAAAGAACGATTAGTTCTTGAGCGTGAGCAAATGAAGCTAGAAAAGGTATTAGGTGGAATTGCTAACCTTAATCGTATCCCATCTGCTTTGTTTATTGTAGATATTTCTCATGAACATATTGCATTAGCAGAAGCTCGTAACTTAAATATACCAACCTTTGCAATCGTTGATACGAATTCTGATCCTACAACAGTAGATTTTCCTATTCCTGCAAACGATGATGCTTCTAAGTCGGTTAATGTAATTACTCAATTCGTTACCCAAGCCATTAAAGAAGGGTTGAGTGAGCGTAAGAAAGAGAAAGTAGATGATAAGGACAGTGGTGGAGATGGCGAAGCTGGTGGTCGTCGTCGTCGTAGAGTAGGTACTGGTAAGAAAAAAGGAGACGAGGAAACTGCTGTTGAAGAATAAGATAATAGGAACCTAACTATTACTTAATTGATTCCTTATTAGCACATAGTGTAGACCTATGTTGCTTATCCAAAATTATATTTTTAAATCTATAAACACGAATATACTCATGAGTAGTGATGTAAAAATAACAGCTGCTGAGGTAAATAAACTAAGAAAGCACACAGGTGCTGGAATGATGGATTGTAAAAAGGCACTTAAAGAATCTGGTGGTGACTTTGAAGCAGCTATCGAATATTTAAGAAAGAAAGGGCAAAAAGTTGCCGCTAAAAGAGCAGATCGTGATACGAATGAAGGAGTTGTTGTTGCTCGTTCAGCAGAAGGTGGCTCTAAAGGTATCTTAGTAAGTATAACTTGCGAAACGGATTTCGTTGCAAAAAATGAGGGTTTTGTTGGCTTCGCTAATGAAATTGCTAATTTAGCACTTGAAAATATGCCTGCTGATAAAGACGCATTATTGGCTTTATCATTAGATGGAATGAGTGTTGCAGACAGATTGGTAGAACAAACAGGTAAGATCGGAGAGAAAATAGAACTTTCTGACTATGTGGTTATTGCTGGTGATGCTATTGCTTCTTATATTCACGCTGGTAGTAAAATTGGAGTGTTAGTATCTTATAATGATGGAGGTGGTGCAAGCCCTGAACAATTCTTCAAAGGAGTGGCAATGCATATCGCTGCAATGAAGCCTTCGATCATGTCTTATAAAGATTTTGATCCTGTATTTATTGAGAAAGAAACAGAAGCTTTCAAAAATCAAATTATCGTTGAGAATGAAGAACGTGAGCGTTTAGGAAAGCATTTGAAAAATGTGCCTCAATTCGTTAGTAAATTTCAATTAACAGACGAAGTAATGACGCAAGTAGAAGCTGATATTAAAAATCAGTTGAAGGAAGAGGGTAAACCTGAAAAAATTTGGGATAAAATTGTTCCTGGAAAGTTAGAACGATTTGTGGCAGATAATACTTTATTAGATCAAGAATATTGTTTGCTAGATCAATTTTACGCTTTAGATGGCAATAAAACAGTTGCAGAAGCAATCAAAAATTTCGCCGAGGGGGCTGAAATCCTCGAATTTAAGCGAGTAGCTATTGGTAAATAATCCAATTAAAAATTATGAGGGACGCATTTTGCGTCCCTTTTTTTATATCATCTAATACCAAAAACAGATCATGAGTATAAAATTTAAGCGTATCTTATTAAAGTTAAGTGGAGAAGCTTTAATGGCAGACCGAGAGTTTGGAATTGACCCCAAACGAATGTTAGAGTATGCCCGCCAAATTAAAGAGATTGTAAAGCTAGATGGGGTAGAAGTCGCTATTGTAGTAGGTGGGGGGAATATCTTTAGAGGTATCCAATCAAAAGACTTGGGTATTGACCGTACTTCTGGTGATTATATGGGTATGCTAGGAACAGTTATAAATGGCATCGCCCTACAAAATGCACTCGAAAGCTTAGGTTTATATACAAGGTTAGTTTCTGCCATTGAAATGCAAAAGGTAGCCGAACCATACATCCGTCGAAGAGCAGTTAGACACCTAGAAAAAGGGCGAGTCGTTATTTTTTCCGCAGGTACTGGTAGCCCCTACTTCACAACAGATACAGCCGCCTCACTTCGAGCTATTGAAATGGAAGCAGATGTGATCCTAAAAGCAACTCGTGTAGATGGTATCTATACAGCTGATCCTGAAAAAGATGAAACCGCTACACGGTATGAATCTATCTCTTTTGCCAAAGTAATCGAAGACCGCCTCAATGTCATGGATGCCACTGCCTTTACGCTTTGTGAAGAAAACAAACTCCCTATCATTGTTTTTGATATGAACAAGGTAGGAAATTTACGTAAAGTTATATACGGAGAGCAAGTAGGAACCTTAGTATCATAACAATACTAGATAAACCTAAAAATCCATCAATAACTGTCGGTTTTGGCCCTGTTCACATTGCTCCAAATAAGTATTGACAATGCGAGGCAAAGCATATTTCTCCAGTTGATTACGCGGTACTGCTATCCACTCTTGCTCATCCGCCTTTTGAAAAGCTTCTTTTAACTGAATTTCTAAAAACAGGGCATGTATTTTTTGATGGGATAGTTGTTGGCGGTAAATAGAAGACACACGACGTAACCAAAACGCCTGTTTTTGAAAAATCTCTTCTAATCCCAATTCTTCACTAGCCAATAAACTCTCTTTCTCAATAAGTGGAAACTCATATAAATTTTGCCAGATGTCTTTTTTAGTCCGTTTATGTAAATAGACCTTTTGATCGGGGGTCGCAATGACCAAATAATGAAAAAATCGCTTGCTTTGCTTCGTCTTCTTGCTCTTTACAGGACGAATCGTCACCGTCTTTCTTTGATATGCTTGACAGCTATTTGACATAGGACAATGCGCACAATCAGGTTGAGCAGGCACACACTGAGTCGCACCAAAATCCATAATTGCTTGATTATAAGTCGCGGGATCTTGTTGATCTAATAATGCTGCTGCCAACTTAGCAAATTCTTTCTTTCCTTTAGTCGTATCAATAGGTGTAGCGATATTGAAATAACGCCCCAGTACCCGATACACATTCCCATCTACAACCGCATGAGCTAAATCATAAGCAAAAGAAGCAATAGCAGCAGCCGTATATGGACCAACTCCTTTTAAAGCAAGTATCTCTTTATAAGTATTCGGAAAAATACCACCACATTCAAATGCAATATATTTGGCAGTAGCATGTAAATTCCTAGCGCGCGAATAATATCCTAATCCCTCCCACAACCGCATAACTTCATCCTCTGAAGCATTCGCCAAATCGGTAATCGTTGGATATTCCGCTTTAAAACGCAAAAAATAAGGCGTACCTTGATCCACGCGCGTTTGTTGTAAAATAATTTCAGATAACCAAATATGATAAGGCTCCTTAGTCGCTTTCCAAGGATGTACTCGTTTATTTTCTTGGTACCAAGTCAACAATTTTTCTGTAAAAACACTCATAATAAGATAAAATTATGGATGCCCAAGATAAGGAATTGATAGGCTTCCATAAATTTTTAATTAAAAAAACATACCTTAATACAACCTTCTATATACTTTTAGTCCCTTTACATTGAAAAACGCATCCATTATTTAAGGGAAACCTACCAATTATGCAGGCATTAAAAATGAAATACCAAATTAGGAAAGAAGAGGTCGAGCTAATAGAAGGCTGTCTAGCCAATAACCGTCGCTCACAAAAAGCCTTATACAATCGTTACAAAAATGGGATGTACACAGTCGCCTATCGAATAGTAAATGACAGAGATGACGCACACGATGTATTACAAAATGCTTTTGTGCAAGTTTTTCGTGATCTTAGTAAATTTCGTAGAGAATCGTCTTTAGGAGCATGGGTCAAAATCATTGTCGTTCGATCTGCACTAAAAAAATTAAAGCAACGTAAAAATATGGAGCCACTTGATGAAAATTATGACGAACCTGTCGTATGGAACGATAACCTAACAGGTGAGTACCTCGACAAAGCCATCCGTTCTTTACCAGATGGATACCGTGCCGTATTTTTACTGATCGAAGTAGAAGGATACGCGCACAAAGAAGTAGCCGAAATGCTCAATATCTCAACTGGCACCTCCAAATCTCAACTTTACTACGCCAAAAAACGATTGCAAAAAATTATAACCGAAATGGGTATTTAAATCATCTAAACCAAACAAACCATCACTAGTCGTTAATAGCATTATTTTTTCTGGAGCATTAACATACAATGGAAACTAACAAACAAATACTAATCAACGCCATTCAACAACTACCTAGCTTTGTGCCAGATGACCAACTATGGAAACAGGTACAAGCAGAGCTAGATCAAGATCACTATGTCGAAAAAAATAAAACCGCATTAGATAAGGCTTGTTTACAACTTCCCGAAAAACAATTGGAAGTTAACCTATGGATGCGTATCGAACAATCATTGACCGAATCTTCTAATGAAAAACAAAAAACAAACCTCGATCAAGCAATTATCGAATTACCAGAGGCAAACTTTGACGATGAAGGGCTGTGGTCTAAAATAGAAGAAGACCTTGAAAGCAATAATTACGAAGAAATAAACCGAAACCGCCTAGAAGAAGCTATATCAAGCCTACCAATATTCGATGAAGAACTAAACGATGACACAATATGGCAATCAATAGAAAGAGAACTAAAAACAAGTACTAAAACAGAAAAACAACGCGTTTTTTCTATGCGCAAATGGTTAGCTATCGCAGCCAGCCTATTTATCTGTCTATTAGCCGCTTGGGGCATCACACAAACAAGCCACCAACAAACACAACAACAGACAACAGAAACAGTGGCAGTTAATTTCTCAGAAGAAGAAACCGAAACAAATACATTTGAAACTTTCACCACAGATGTACAAGAATACGATGAAGCTAATGACTTTATCCAATCTTACTGCTCTAGTTTACCTCCTGAATGTCGCAGCACCGAATTTACAACCCTACAAGAACAACTACACGAAGTAGAAGAAGAATACGAAAAACTAAAACGTATTTATGAGCAAAACAAAAAAAATGTAGAGGTATTCTCCTATATTATTCGCCTTGAAAAACAAAAAAATGCACTTACTAAAACGCTAATTCAACTAATTGTCACTTAAAAAACTACTTACAGGTGAAATAATCTCACCACCAATCAAGCATAATGAAAAAAAGAATCTTCCATATTATATTACTAATCAACTGCTTGTATTGTTTTCCACAATTAGCTCTAGCTCAAAAAAAGGTGCAAGTGGCCACCAAAACAATCCAAGAAGCATTACAAGTCAATGAACGACTTACCGTTCGAGTAGAAGGCGAAAAAGCAAATATTGAAATTATTGGTTGGAACAAAAAACGATTAGAAGCAGAAATTAAATTAGTTGCCAAGCATCCCGAAAAAGCAGTCATCGCCAAAGAAATCAACTACATCAAACATATTTTTGAAGGAGACCGTAAAAAAGTTTATCTCAAAAATTATTACAGCTTTCCCATGAAAATGGATGCTCCAAATTCCAATTTACAAGCAATTTTCAAACTAAAAGTACCCGCAGGTGCCAATATCGAAATCATCAACCACTTTGGAAATATCAAACTCGAAGACCTACACGGCACCATAGATATCCAATCAGAATACGGAAAAGTAAACCTCCAAAACATTGCTGGCGTCATCGACTCATACAATCATTTTAGCGACATCACTGGCTCCAATATCTCCACCAGTACTGCCGAACTAATTACCCTGCATTCCAATATCGTATTAAGCGAAGTAGAAGGCGATTATAACATAAAAAGCGAATACGGCGATGTCGATCTATATATTGTAGATGAAGGCTTAAATGTTGAACTAGAAGGAGATAAAACAAATATTACATTAAGAGCCAATAACTACAAAAAACATAACTATTCGTTATTCAGCAAATTTGGTAAAATACAAATCCCCAAAGACTTACGCATAAAAACATTAAAAGATACCAATAACAAAAAACATATAGAATCTAACCATAATAAAAAATATGGTCTCCTAAATATCAAAACTACATT
>JAHDCM010000106.1 GCA_020629895.1 Bacteroidota bacterium | reverse complement strand
ATCGAAATATTTTGTTTAAATTTATGGTATGATAGATAGATTACTCATTTGTTTCCTACTTCATCTCCTGCCCAGCTACCTCTTCGCGCAAACCGCACGCCAACACAATCTCAAAAATGGATTGAATGACCAATACACTTACGCATCAAATGGCGAATACCTATTGATACACAATCGCATAGGAAAGGGATTGAAAGGCGAAGTAAAGGTTCTGAAAACAGAAGACGGGATGCACTATGAGCCAGTACAGGATTTACAAGGGCCAGCACTCCTTTCTGGGTTTGGTGTTTCGGTAGCTATCACGGACGATTTGAGTCGAATAGCCGTAGGAGCTTATCAGTTAAATAAAGATACAGGAGCAGTATTTATTTATGAGTGGCAAGAAAAAGCAGCAAGTTGGGAATTAGCACATCAAATTTTTCCAGAAGTGTCTGGTGTATTGAACTTCGGGCATACCGTTGCGATTGCTGGTGATGGGAATAGGCTTGCCGTTGGCGCGCCTAGTTTTGTTGGCGATAATGCGGATCAAGGAGCTTGTTTGGTGTATGACTTATCGACAAAAGATACCATTACGTATGTGGGGTGTATTCGATCTCATAAAAATGAACGACACTTTGGGGAGCAGGTGAAAATAAGTGCAGATGGAAGCATCGTTGCCGTAGGAGCTTCTACTGATGATTGGAAAGAACGTTGTGAAGGAGCGATTAATGTGTATCAGTGGAGTGATAAAGGGTATGTGCCACTGGGCAATCGAATTGCCCTCGCTAAAGATACTTGTAACCATTTTGCAACTAAAATAGAGCTGTCTGCTGATGGACTAAGGCTGGCTAGTGGGGTTTCTAGTAAAAAATATGCGGCTTTGGTTTGGGAATACGATGCTGATACAGACAAATGGCAAGTACTAGGAGCAGGGATTCCTCCTTTTGGAGGAAGTCGAGATCATAGCTCGCAAATTGTATTACATCCACAAGGTAATAAACTTGCTTTGAGCAAAGGGCTAGGGGCAGATTATGGAGAAGCGATGTTGTATGAGTTGGTAGCGGGGAAGTGGGCATTGAAAGGGAATAAAGTATATGGGAATAGGGGGCATTTTACTGCTATGGCCTTTAATTTTCCGCTAGGAGTAATGGTGATTAATGAAGTCTATATGCCAAAGAATATTCCTGATTTAATAGAGGAAGTAGCTGTTTATAAATGGGAATGATATGACTTGAAAAGTTAGGCTATGGAATATTGGGATAATATGAAAATATAGCTTATAATAGCATTTAAAAAATACCAGATGAAAAAATTACTTCTCTTCAATCTTTTATTACTTCCCTTATTTCTTTGTAGTCAAATTACCTTACCCGAAATAACCGTAGGCGATCAGCAAACCGAAATGCCCGACAGTATCAAAAGAATCGGAGCCTATATCAATGCGAACAAACAAAATATACTTTATGTAGGTATATATAACCCTGTTTCGATTGATGTAATCGGTATCCCTGAAGAAGAAATAAAGGTAACTTGTGCCAATTGTATTGCCAAAAAATATCGCGGAATGGCCTATGATATATATGTCAAGCCCAAAAGTCAGGGAAAAGCACAAATAATGCTGCATCATAATAGTGAAATGATTAGAAAACAGGCATTTCGAATTGAGCAAATTCCCAATCCAGTGCCTATGCTTGGAAAACATCCAGGCGGATTAATAGGGGGAGGGGAGTTCAAAGCACAGTTAGGTGTTAGAGCTTGGTTGCTGAAATTTCCGTATGATGCCAAATATGAGGTACTAGGATATGACATGACCTACGCACCTGAAAAAGAAGCGCATACCAGACTTAAAAATGCAGGAGCAAGGTTTAGTGAGGAAATAACTGCTTATGTGCAGAAGGCACAAACAAATGATATTTATATCTTTGATAGTATTCAAGTCAAGGGGCCAGATAAGCAAATCAGAATGTTGTCGCCCATTGTATATAAAATAAAATAAAAGTATCCGCTAAAAAAAATATCATGGAAAAACATACAGTTTGTAAATGCAAAGGAAAATGTGAAAATAACCGTTGTAAGTGTAAGAAAAATCGACAACCTTGCTCGGAAGATTGCAAATGTGAGGGATGTAAAAATCCCTATAACGGAGTAGATGTAGATAACTTACATATTTGTACCTTAGATGCTATTGAGCAGTATAAAAAACTAACACCAGAGGTACTCAATAAAAAATATGAACTACCTTGTGAATGTGAAAAGGTCGCCTTGAAAGACCTATTAGATGATTACAGTTGTAGTAAATGCGAAGAGGTGTATTATTTCTCCTTTTGCTGGGTAGATATAGTGCAAGATAGTACCACTTGGCATTGTGAAGATTGTCGAGCATGTAGAAACTGGCGCGAATGGCACTGCGAAAATTGTAATAAATGTACTTATGGGGTGACATTACCTTGCGAAGGCTGTGGAGCAAGTTCGCCGCTATTTTAGTGTGCCGTAGTTACTGTTACAATTGCTCCAACTTTTTCACCATCTCCTCAAACTCTGGTGCCGTCGCATCAGGCGATTTAGACTGTCGAACTAACTGCACAAATTTACGTGCTTCTCCATAACGCTTTAAGGTATAATACATCAAGGCAAGCAATTCACTATTGCGTTTGTATTGGCTATTGATTTTGTGAGAAGCAAGCAAATATTTTTCCGCCTTTTCGATATGGCGTAACTGTAAATGAGTCAGTCCTAAATTGCTAAGTAATTGATAATGATAAGGATTATCAATAAGAGAGGCTTCTAAGGCTTTTACTGCCTCTTCCCGTTTATTTTGGCGAGCCAAAGAAAAGCCATACCAATAATTGAGTGGGTAAGAGAGGGGATCTACACTATAAAACGGATTTTTGGCCTTTTGAGCAAATGCAGCCACCTTTGCATAGTTCTTTTTGGCATTATATTGATAGAGTTGCTGAGTAGCTATTTCACCTTTTACTCGATAGAAACCCACCAATAAACAAGCTGCCAATAAACTATAACAAATAGTGAGTAAACCATAGTTTTTCCAGGTATTGGTAGGTTTCTTAGTAGACTTATCTGGCGAAGATTCGTGGCTAATAGGAAGCATAAAAAGAAGCAATAGTGCTACTAATAGCTGATGCTCAACACGTTCTCGTGGAAAATCTAAAAAAGAGATAAGTAGGTAGCCCAAAAAGGCAAATAAGGCAATAGCCGCCCGTTGTTGATAAGCCACATCAGTAGTGGTTTTCCTATATCGAATGGCTTGAACAATATGCCAACACCAAAAGGCAAGCAAGAGCAATAAACCGCCAATACCCACTTCTGTCCATACCCACAGATAGTCATTATGTGGACGCACGACGACCTTATTACTAATAGCCATCCGAGGAATCGTTTCTATGCCATTGGAAGGAAATTCGATAAACCAATTTCCTGCTCCCACTCCTAAAATGCCTTTTTGCTGAATCAATGCCGCATTTTTTTCCCAAATTAAAAAACGTTCTTGAGCCGTAAACGACTGGAACATAGATGCAGGGTTAAAACGAGATAAGAAGGTTTGTGAATCGCTCAATAGGCTGAATACCATTATAAGCCCCACAAAAACAACAACAATACCACTGCCTATTCGTAATACTTGTTTTTTGCTGCTTGGATGACGACGATATTGCCAGATACTCCAGCTAATACCACTTACTAAAAGTGCCATAAACACAGAACGACAGAGGAGAAGGAGCGGGATAATGAGGATTAGTAGACAATTGAAAAGATACAAGTATTTCCAGGTTTTATGGGTGTTTTGCTGGTAAGCCATTAATTGAAAAGGAAGGAGTAAAAACAAAAAACTACATAGTAAATTCTTATGCCCAAAAAATAACTTCACCTCATAAGTAGCACGTAACATATTGCCAGAATCGGTAGCCATTACCTGAACGAATTGTACAAGAGTAGCCAAGCCAATTAGCACACTAACAATACCTAAAGTTCGAAAAATCCAAGTGAAAATAGGCGGCGCGACCTGACGAAGTAATTGTTTGAGTACTATATAGACCACAAAAAAAAGCCCCACTTTCAAACTTGCAAAGCAGGCCTCCTGAATATTTTGCGCCCAAGTAATAGATAAAAAATAAAGGACAAGCAATAGGCTAATGATACTATCTCCTAGCTCCCATTGATAAGGCTTTTTCCAAAAGGCATAGGCTACCAATGGAAGTAAACTAACACTGGCGAACATAAATTTGGAAAGCATGCCTGCATCCATTAGTGAGCTATAAAAGCATAGTGGTGTGCCAATTATAAATAAGGAAAAAAATAGAATGAATGGGGTATTGGCAGATTGAGCGCGTGTTTTATTAGAGGGCATGAAGCTATGAGTAAATTTAAGTGGCTAATACCTTTAAATTAGTCATTATATAGTAATTTCCAAAGTCCTACGTTTTTATTTTATTCGAATGCCTATTTCATGATATAATATGAATTTAAACCTATTAAGGCAAAAAAGACAGAAAAATATAGTGTATTTTTTCTGATTATTTGTTATATTTGACACCTGCCGTAATTTATATGATACCTTATTCATGTTATTGAATAATTCAACCTTTTATATAACATTAATTTAATTTTTAAATGAGTACCCATAATTTGTATGTGTTTTTTTAATATTTTATTAGGTCTATATGCCACTATATAAGATTCCCCTCAAAAATGACTTGGCAAACGTTATCATTGAGCCAGAGGCTTATGAGTTTTTTTCCAAAGGTTATTATTCAGAAATAAAATTGTTACAAAACTTACGCCGTCATAGCAATGGCTACGCTGTTTTTCAACGATCTATCGGAAAAAAGAAAACAGAAACTATTTATTTGCATAAAGTAATTGCCGAAAAGTGGATTGTAAAACCCAGAAATCCCAAAGGTTCTTTGGTCGTTACGTTCCATGATGGAAACCCACTCAATCTTCGCTTTGAAAATATCGTTTGGCGCACCCGCTCCTTTGTGGCGCGTATGTCCGACAAAACACATGCAAAATCAGGATTTAAAGGCGTACATATTGATGGGAATCGTTTTGTGGCGACCATCTATATGAACAGCGATCCTAGTAGTCGAATAACATTAGGCCGTTTTGATACGGCCGAAGAAGCCAGCGAAGCTTATAAGAAAGCGCGTCGCGAAATGTTAGGAGAAGAGGAGGAATGATTTTTTGGGCGTGTCCCCATTTTTGTTTTTTAGATGCTCCCGCCAGCGTCCTCGCTGGTGACATGTAAAAAAACAAAAATGGGGTCGGGCTATCCACTTGTAGTTGCCTCCTAGAAAAGCTGTTCGGCAAATACGCCTAGCAGTGTCTTCCTTCGTCAGCCCTGCTAGACGTGCCTCACTACCTTTCTAGTTCGTCAAGCTACCGCTACTATCCCTCACGCGAAAAACGTTTGAACGATTCACGATTTACGTGCGACGGAGCTGCCGCCAGCGTCATCGCTGGTGAGTGTTGAGGGTATCCACTGTTTCTTTTTCTGTTCCTACATCTATTGTTCCATTACTGGTTTTGCGTAAGGGATAGTAGTGGTAGCTTGCCGAAATAGCCACCTTGTGACGCCTGTGCTGGCAGGGCTGACGAAGGAAGACACTGCCAGTGCTTTGGCGGAACAGGGGGGTATGAGGCAACTACAAACGAATAGCCCGCCCCATATACAAAAGGCGCAGTATCTGTGAAACGGTATTGCGCCTTTTGTATATGGGGTACGCCCAAATAATAATGAATCATTGGTGCAAGGGATATTGGGAGGAGTTTGTGAGAGAAATCCTGTTTTTCAATGTATTTCTTTTGGTTTGTTTTTTTGAATGTGGTAAGTGATTACAATAATGATGAGTATGGCAAAGGGTAGGGACACCAGCAAACTATATACGATTGATTAGGACTATTGTTTTAAAGGTATGAATAAATCTTAATGATTTGGTAATGGATACCTCTAAAATAAAAAACGCTTGATAATTTTTAAGACTATCAAGCGTTTGATAAGTATGTGATCGCGGGAGGACTCGAACCCCCAACCCTCAGAGCCGAAATCTGATATTCTATCCAGTTGAACTACGCGACCAACACAAGGAGATATGTTTAGAAATAGAGTTTACCCTTTGTAGAGTATTGGGCTAACATAAGCTATATCTAAATAGTTCCTTTGATGCTGCAAATTTAGAAAAATATTTTTGGAATAAAGATTTGCTTAAGCATTTTTCATCTTTACAGCCTTCGAATAAATGATGAAAGGCTTTTCGATCAATTTATAAAAAATGGTAGCAAAAATAATAACAATGATAGTATAAATACCTAACATTATGATTTTGCCAATATCACTTCCGTGAATGGGAATAATGCGTTTTAAAACGATTTCGGCCATCAGTCCAATGGCTGAGTGTGTGATATATAAACTGTAGGATATTTTTCCTAAGTGGTTGGTGATTCGATAATCGGGATTGAATTCTAGGAAAATGACAACGAATGACAGTAAGCCAAATAAAAATTCAGCAAGATTATTTTGGTGAAAACAGAAAACGAAACTTAAAAATGTCAGTACTAAAAGAAGGGAATTGGATGATAATGCTTCTTTTCGGAGAAACAAGATCATGCCTAATACAAAAAAACTTCCGTACTTGAAAAATGAAAAATAATTAATATAGCCTAATAATAAGATTGCAATAAAAGATAAGGCAATTAAATAGTCTTTTCTGGCAGTTATGATGGGTAGTAATAACCCGATGAGGATATAAAATTGAAATTCGATAGCTAGTGTCCAAAAAACAGGGTTGAACCAATCAGTGTTTAGGTAGGGAACAGTATAAGTGAGGTTGCCCAAAATAGAATTAAAATTGACTCCTGGCCATTGCATACCATCTATGGGTCTATTCACAATAATAATGGCTGAAAAATATAGAATAAAGGTCAGTAATATAGCTACATAAGAGGGGGGGCAAATTCGAACAAAGCGTTTTAGTAGATATTTAAAGTAGTTGGTAGGATGATAGTTTGCTCTATACATAGAGTAAGGAATCACAAAACCTGAAATGACAAAGAAGACTTGTACGCCATACTGTCCATAAAAAAAAAGATTGGTAAGGTAGTTTGGTTTAATGGTTGGTAATGTGGAGTTGCTAAAGTGAAATAATACAACTCCTAGTGCGGCAAGTCCTCTCAGTAAGTCAAGTATCTTAATGTGCTTTTTCATGCTTTTATTCGGGTTGATTTTCTTTGCTAATCTTGATACCATTTTTTAATTGTTTCTCGCACAGGTTTATTCTGTGGCGTATAATCTTTATCACTTGTTCCGCCCCGATTCGGATCGGCATGCCACTTCCAAATAAAGCCGCCTGCAAACCAATCTTCATCCCATAAGGTTTCGAAAAATGCTTCGAAGCAATTGACTTGTGCTTGCATATTGGCATTCTTACTATTTTGATTGGCCTCGTTTTCCCAATTTCGCCAGCCCGATTGGTCAATGCTCATATAACCATATTCAGTAAATAAAATAGGGCGTTGGTATCGCTGTGAAAATTGTTTGAGTGGCACTGCAATCGCTGGCCAAGCGGCTTTTAAATCACTTACTGATGGAGTGGCATCTTCTACCAACGGAAAATAGGAATCAACACCAATAAAGTCAAGATCATCCCAGAAAGTAACTTTGTGGTAATTGTCCCAATTGGAGGCATAAGTTACTTTACCCGAATACACTGCTTTAACCTTTGCAATCAAATTGCGCCAGTATTCAGGACGCTTAACGGCAGCAATACGATATTCGGTACCTACACACAGTACTTCTGCGTTGACTTGTTCTGCAAGAGCTGCAAAAATCATGATATAATCATCGTGTGTTTGTTCCCATGTTTTCCACTCTTCTTCTGTTTCAAGATCAAAGTCGCCCACCCAACTACTCCACATCCATACTTGTGGTTTGATCATGATTTTTAGTTGGTGTTCACGAGCGTATGCGACAATGGTTTCGGTGCCTTGTTCTGTTTCTCCCCACCAAATACGCGATTGATCGTAAACGACTTCTGGTTCGCCAGGTCGTGAGAAAGCGAAAGGTGAAATGGCAATCCAGTTGGCCCCTACATCACTAACAATGGTTTCCATATAATGAGATGGAAATGTTTTGGAGGGAGATTCAAAACTGACTCCTCCCATTTTTTGAGTGACCACAACAGTATTTTCTACGGTATCTAATGCATCCGTATGAGGTTCATTTGGACTAATGGTATCATTTGTTAGGGTATCTATCGTAGATGGATTGGATGGCGGCGTGTCTTTTTTACAGGCAAACATACCCAAACTGCCTAACAAAACTAAAAACAATAAAAAATAACAATAGCTTCTGAAAAAATGCATAAGTTAAATTCGTTTGAAGACCAATAATATAACAAGATAGGGTAGATTTTACCAAAATGGAAAATTAATATACAATAGTATGTAAATAAAAATAGACAGAAAAAAGACAAAAGAGGTATTAAAAATGCTAAGTGATTTTTTTTATTTTATGTTTCTATTATTTTTTTTTGTTTTATGTATTAATGCTTTATTATTTGATATTTTTGAATATGGTTTGTATTAATGTGAAGATTAATTTAAAACGTTAATTGTGTCTATGTGGTAATATCTGTATTTTTTTTTTTATGTAAGTAGGCAAAAAAAAGAAGTAGTATTTTTTTTAATCTAGTACAAGTGTTATATTTATGTTCGATTGTTAATAATCAAGCTTATCTTTATACTTTATATGCCTAATCTGTTTGATTATTTTTTAAGATTTCCTGTTTATTGTCTTACAAGTTTTCCTATTTTTATTGTTTTCTGAGTTTTAGCTAAGTAGTATCACAAACACTTCAATATAATTTTTTATACCTTAAATAAGTAAAAAGCATTTCACATGAACAAAAACTATTTTAATTCCATAGTCTTAGTGCTATGCTGTGTAATGGTGTTATTTGCCAATAACATGTTTGCACAAGATCCTACTAGGAGAGGACACCAAGAGTCGACTCCTACGGTTGACCCTCCGTTTGATGAAAAACGATATGAAAAACTTGTAAAGGATGGTATGATTACTCCTCCTAGTCCACCTGTTAATGGAGGTACTACGCCTCCTAGTAACGGGCCTTCTGAGCGTTGTAGTACAGATGCGGCAATGGAAGCACTGATGCAAGACCCTGCTAGACGTGCAGCTTATGAAGCACGTATGACACAGTTTTCACAATTTTACGACCCTGCAAGAGTGAGCATTCCTTGTGATGCTAATAATACATTTGTAGTACCCGTAGCAGTCCATTTTAGTCCAGCTTTTGATTGTTCTAATACAGCCTGTTTGATAGATGCTACGAATGCTCAAATTGAATCAATGAATGCTGATTTCGCAGCGACAAATGCTGACCTAGCATCCTATTTTGATATTGTAAATAATTGTGGTGCACCTGATGTTGCTTCTGATGGTGCTTGTATTACCTTCTGTGTAGCTACTCAAAATCACCCTGCATCTTCTGGTATTCCTGATGGTATGCCTGCAATTACAGTTGGTGAATACAATGGTGGTCTAGGAGATGGAGGTACTGCAACGAATGGAGAATGGCCAGGCGTTTTGAACATATTTGTAACAGGAGGAGGAGCTGGTGGTGTGGCTGATGCGATTGGAGGTGCTTTTACTGGTG